>CAYVPM010000707.1:0-3057 GCA_964453475.1 uncultured Saprospiraceae bacterium
ATGGCCACCATCTATGGTTTGATGGATGTCATAAGCTTCATCATAGCTTGAACCGCCATAGGTTTTTTGCCACTGGATGGAGGGCTGTGCAGAAAGCAGTGCAACCCAATTGATGGATAAAAGCCAAAAAAAATATTTCATACATGGACGTTTAAAGAGCTATTGCTTAATCAACTTGGCGTTCTGGGAGTCCCTTTCTGATATTAATTCCAGGAAATAAATACCTGAAGGGATTTTAGAAATCGGTACAGAAATTATTGGTTCGGCAATATCAATTTTATCTGCAAAAACAATCTTGCCGTTAATATCGCGTAGTGTTATTTTTCTAATTCCACTAAAAAAACTCGCTTCATCAAAAAATATGGTCATATAATCGGAAAATGGGCTTTGGGCTCTAATCGCATTTGATTCTTTGGATTTAACAGCACGCCCTGAGTTATTTCCGAATGGGCCACAAGTTGGGCAAGGTTCAACATCACCTGCGACCAAAAATTTAAATTCGTAAGGAGTATTAATGGGAAAATTGGGATTTGGGCAGAGCGATACATTTAATGGCTGAGTAATGACATCAACTGCAACAGCTCCAAAAACGTCAAGGAGGAAATTTTTAATTTCACCTGTATTAAATTCTAAAAAGTACGTTAGCCGAATATCTCCTTGATTAATCGGCCATTGATTTTCCTGATTTGCAGCCACCAAAATATCGCTTGGAGTCCAAACACGCTTGATTCTCGCAATAGCATCGCCAATTTCTATTTTTTCAAATTCAAACAAGCTTGATATTGTACTTCCGTTTTCAGTTATTTTTGAGAGCTTACACCCGATCCATTCATTAACAGGATCAACGTAACTAACGTAAGAACAATCGGCTACTGGTTTCGGATCAACAGGCCGCCGGCCGTTAGCTGCCAATTCTAGAATCAACCCTTGCGGAGGGATTACAGAAGAAAGTTCATTCCCAGGCTCTCCATTGCTGCACTTGGTCCTAATCTCAACCTTGTACTTTGAAGTGGGTTGCAACCCTGTTACGGTATATGTCGTAGTGTTGTAAAGGTCAACTGAGTAAAGAGAGTCCCAATTATTAGCAGAATTCTTTTTGAAAACGGTTAGCAAGTGATTGTCGCCTGGCAATGCGGGAATCCATGCCAGGGTCGCATAACTTTGTCCATAACCTACGACCCTAAAACTGTCTGGAGCAGCAGCTTCACAAACGAGGTTTGGAACCGGGGAATTCTTAAGCTGGCTACGGTCTTCATGTGCAAATGACGTTGTAACAAACAGTTGCATCCCAATAATCAAGAAGCAGAAAAGCAATTTTTTTCCCATGATGTTGTGAATTTTTACAGTGTTTCAAGAATTTTCGCTGTAAAGGTTTTTCTTTTGACCTGATTTTTTTCGTAACACTTTATGACACGCGTTCTACCACGAATTTATGGAACAAAGCCAGCCCGTTGAATTGATCAGAACACTAAGCCCCAAAGAAAAGGAACATATCCTGCATTTTGCTGCTGTGCCATTTTTTCTTCAAGGGAAAGGAAAGTCGTATATACTGCCGTTCTTGGAAATATGTCTCAAGCATCCATGGCACGACCCTGCGCAAAAATTGGAAAAAGTGACTGTGTACACCAAACTGTTCAAGGGCCAGGCATTTGTGGACAAAAAATTGGAAAAGGTTATGGTGGAAGCGCACAAAGTAATCCGTTCCTTTTTGCTGACCCAGTATTATTTTCGCGAAGAAAACGAATTCCACCAAGTATTTGATTTTGCTGAAATTATTCGCTTACGCGGATTGGAACAGCGCTACAGCCATCTTTTGACCCAATTGAAAAAAATAATGGAAGCGAAACAAGGTCACAGTACCCTTCACTTTCATGACCAGTTTTTATTGGAATACATCATTCACAATCAGGAGAGCTTGCACAATCAGGTTAGAGGAGACTTGAACATTCCGAACACCTTGGATGCCCTGGAAATGCACTTGCATCTCAATCGACTGGCGCTGCTCAATGTATATCTCCTGCAACAAAAGGTCGCTAATATCACCGTTCCAAACTCCATGAAAGAAAGATTGGAGGACCCTCTTGTACCGGAAAGATTTATTGAAAGATCAGCCACCTTGGAAATAAATTATGCAATCTTTAAACTACTGGCAAAAGGACACAACGAACCTCATGACATACAGCTGTTGTTTGACCTATTATTACATCACGAAAACAACTTAACCGCCGACCAACTTAGAGATTTTTATACATACCTGAGAAACATCTGTGCTTTGGTGTTAATGTCAGATTCAGAGGCATATGAAGTCAATGACCTATTATATGAGTTGTATAAAAACGCCCTGGAGCGAGGTTACCTTCATTATGAGGGGAAGCTTCACCCAAGCCATTATTTAGCCATTTCTGAATGCGCAGCCAGATCAAAGAAATACGAATGGGCACTCTCCTTCATAGAAAAACACAAAAACGATATTATTGGCGAAAATGAATCAAGGGACACTTATCGCTTGAACCTGGCGCATTACCTTTTCGGCGTTGGAAAATTCTCCGAATGTCTGGACAACATCCCGTCCAGCTCCCAAGACGTGAGCAATCTCCTCGCCAGTAAACGCCTCGAGCTAAAAGCCCTCTACGAGCTCCAATCCGAGCTATTTCCCTATAAACTCGATGCCTTTAAAATGTTCCTCAACCGCACCTCGAAAAAACTCCTGCCTGCCGCCCGTCGCCAAATGAATTTGGAATTTAACAACCTTTTGTACCAACTTGCCGCCATCCCGCCAAACGATCCAAAACGGGCTGCCCGCTTCCTGGAACGCGTAAAAGAACGGAAACAAACTGCCGAACGGTATTGGCTTCTTGTCAAAGCTAAACAGCTCGCCAAAAAGCCTGATTGAGCGCTCCCCCCCCACTACAACACAATCCTCAACGCCCGCTCCAACAGCTCAAACCGCACAGGTGTCTCCCCCAAAAACTCCACATCCGCATCCATCAAAGTAGGCGAATCGCCCACTTGCGACACCTGTATCGAGCGGGCCTGCCATCCCGTCAACTTCGAATG
>CAYVPM010000708.1:0-3050 GCA_964453475.1 uncultured Saprospiraceae bacterium
TGGGCCAATCCCAACAGGCAGCACGGATGAAGGGCAGTACAAACGCGATGAAAATAACGAGATTGTGCGCACCCGGCTGGATGAGCCGACGTTGGCAAAGATCGCTTTGTCCGGGGGTGGCCAGGCCTTCAATGTCAGCCACGGCGATGCCGCCATTGCCAGCCTGAAACGGGCGGCAGACGGCCTGCAGAAACGCGCCATTGAGGTGCGTTCTTTTGCTGATTTTGAATCCCGATACCAATGGTTTTTATTGCCGGCGCTTTTGCTGCTGGGACTTGAATTGTATTTGTCTTTCAAGCGGGGCAACTGATTTCGGCAATAGGCCATGCAAGATGTTTCGCAAAACGACCTTACCACCAGAATTTCAATAAATATGCCTATTCAAAGGCCTAATAACCGTACAAGTTTGAAAAGCGTTGGGGCACTGTTCCTTGCGCTGATTTGGGTTGCAGCTTTGCCCGCACAATCCGTGCACCAGTCGCTGCTGCTCGGCGATCGCCAATACCTGCGCGACAATTTCAAGGAAGCGGAAAAAGAATACAGGCTGGCTGCAGATTTGGAGTTCTCTAATCCAAAGGCGCTTTACAATCTTGGAAACGCCCTTTACCAACAAGGGAAATGGTCGGATGCTGCTGAACGTTTTGCCCAGGCCGCCAAATATGCCGCCGTCAAAGCCGATGCGGCAAACGCTTTGCACAACCTTGGCAACGCGTTGATGAAGCAACAGAAATTCAAAGATGCTGTAGAATCTTATGAAAACAGCCTGCGCCTTCGCCCCGGTGATGCCGAAACAAAAATGAACCTGCAAATGGCTAAAAAAAAGCTCAAGGAAGAAGAGCAAAAAGAGCGGGAAAAAGCACAGCAACAGCAAAAACAACAAGAACAAGATCAGCAACAAGATCAACAACAACAGGAACAAAACAAACAAGAACAACAGCAAGACCAGCAACAAGATCAATCCGGGAAGCCGAAAGAACAGGAAAGTCAGCCGGAACAGTCACAACCCGGCAAAATGAAAAAAGAAGAGGCCCAGCGCCTGCTGGAAACCGCAGTTGATCCTGAGGATCAGCGGAATGCGCGGAAGTACAGGTCGGCTCAGCAAAAGAACAGGGGAAATACTGCGCGGAAGGACTGGTAATTATAAGTGTGTAAAAAAGTGAACATGATAAATAAGGCAAACGAATTTGGGGTGCTGGCCTTTTGTTTTGCAGCATTTTTCCCCCTGGCACAGGTTCTGTCTGCGCAAAATGCCCCCGACATACAAACCGTGGTGATACCCGGTTCAAAAGTGTCGTTTCAGATGGCATGTTTGCCCGGGGCCACTTTCCTGATGGGCAGTCCTGCCACCGAAGTTGGCCGTAACGTCGACGAAGGGCAACACAACGTAACACTCGACAGCTTTTGGATAGGGGTGCATGAACTGACCTTTGATGCACTATTTTTGTTTCAATTCCGCGCTCATGACTCAGATACTGCTCTTGGCGCCCCCGACTTTCGCGCCGATGCTGTGTCGCGTCCTTCGCCGCCTTATTACGACTTTACCTATGGGCGCGGCAAAACAGGCGGTTTCCCGGCAACCACCATGACCCAGCAGGCTGCTTTGCGATACTGCCAGTGGCTATCCGACAAAACGGGCGATTTTTACCGCCTGCCCACGGAAGCTGAATGGGAATACGCCTGCAGGGCGGGCACTCAAACGGTCTATTCCTGGGGCGATGACCCCAAGTTGGCCGATGAATATGCCTGGTATTTCGAAAACAGCGCCGGTTCCTACCAAAAAGTTGGCACAAAAAAACCAAACCCCTGGGGCTTGTACGACATGCACGGCAATGTAGCCGAGTGGTGCCTCGATTTTTACACAGCCGATTATTTCAGCAGGTTGGACACCGCTTCGGTCAATCCGTTGGTCTATCCCACTAAAAAACACTCCCGCACCGTGAAAGGCGGCTGTTTTGAGGACTATCCCGAAGCCCTGCGCTGTGCCGACCGCCGAAAAAGCGACCCAAAATGGCAGGCAATTGACCCGCAAATTCCCAAAAGCAAGTGGTGGAACCCGGAGTCGCCCTTCGTCGGATTTCGGTTGGTAAAGGAAACCCGCCAACGCTCCAAGGAAGAACACGATGCCTTTTTTGAAAAACTGATACAGTTTTAAGCGGATTTATGGACATTTGCCAGCAGCGCCTGAAATTTTCATGGTTTGGGCGCAACCCGCCGTAGCCTTGGCGAAGGCAGGTAAACCATCAACCCGCCTTCGCCAAGGCTTCGGCGGGTAAACCGTCCACCGTCTACCGTAAAAAAAATGAGCAAAACCACCCGACGCGATTTCCTCAAAACCACATCTGTACTCTCTGGAGGCGTCATGCTTAGCGGGCTTCCGCTGGCGCAGGCAGCCAATAGCCTGAGCGACGACACCATCAAAATTGCCCTGATTGGCTGCGGCGGCCGGGGCACGGGCGCTGCCTTGCAAGCCCTGCTGACCCAGCAAAATGTAAAATTGGTGGCCATGGCCGATGCTTTCCGAAACCGCCTTGACGATGCTTACAAAAGCCTCACCGCAGACGATATTAGTGAAAGTGCCGGTGTGGAAGGCAGCGTCAAACACCGGGTGGATGTGCCGGAAGAGCGCAAATACGTGGGCTTTGATGCCTACCTAAAAGCCATGAAGCACGCCGATGTCGTCATCCTGACAACCCCGCCAGGTTTCAGGCCAACGCATTTTGCCGAAGCAGTGGCGCAGGGCAAGCAAGTATTTATGGAAAAGCCCGTTGCCACCGATGCGGTGGGCATCCGCAAAGTGCTGGCCGCGGCAGAAGAAGCCAAACGCAAAAAACTCAACGTAGTAGTCGGCTTGCAGCGCCATTACCAATCCGTGTACCGGCAATGGGTCGACAGGCTGCAAAATGGTGTGATCGGGGATATCGTCGCCTCCCGCGTGTATTGGAACATGGGCGCCCTGTGGGTACACCCGCGCAAGCCCGGACAAACGGAAATGGAATACCAGATGACCAACTGGTACTATTTCAACTGGCTTTGCGGCGATCATATCACCG
>CAYVPM010000709.1:0-3049 GCA_964453475.1 uncultured Saprospiraceae bacterium
TTCGCAGCGACGACCGCGGCAACGCCTGGCGCGCCATCAGCCCCGATCTCTCCCGCGGCGAAGACCGGAATAGATTCGAGATCATGGGCAAAGTATGGAGCGTGGATGCCGTGGCCAAAAATGGCTCTACCGACATTTTCGGCCAAACTACCAGCATCGCGGAAAGCACCCTCGATGCCAATTTATTGTGGGTCGGCACCGACGACGGCTTGCTCTGGGTTACCCGCGACGGGGGCGCAAACTGGAATAAAATGGACAAGCTGCCAACGGTACCCGAGCGATCCTACGTGCATCAGGTGATTGCTTCGCAATATGACATACAAACCGCTTACGTGTGTTTTAACCACCATCGATACGGAGACTTCAAACCCTATTTGCTGAAAACCAGCGACGGTGGAAAAAGCTGGAAATCCATCGCCGCCAATTTGCCGGAACGCGGCAGCGTGTACACCATTGCGGAAGACCATGTAGATCAAAACCTGTTGTTCTGCGGCACCGAATTCGGCGTCTATTTCAGTCCCGACGCTGGCGAAAACTGGGTGCAACTCAAGTCAGGCGTACCCACCATTGCCGTGCGCGACATCGACATTCAGCGCCGCGAAAACGACCTGGTGCTGGGCACTTTCGGGCGCGGCTTTTATGTCCTGGATGATTACAGTCCCTTGCGCAACCTGAAACCGGCGACGTTCGAAAAACCGGCCGACATCTTTCCAATAAAGGATTCCTGGCTGTTTGTTGCCAGCAAACCACTCGGCCTCCGCGACAAAGGGCACATGGGCAGCAGTTACTATGCAGCGGCCAATCCACCCGTAGGTTCCATTTTTACCTATTGGCTCAAGGAGGATGCAAAAACGCTTAAGGTCAAGCGCCAGGAGGCCGAAAAGGCCAGTTTTGAGAAAAAGGAAAGCGTGTATTACCCCGATATAGAAGCCTTGCGAAAGGAGGATCAGCAGCCGGAACCCTACCTGTTGTTTACCGTCACGGATGCTGCGGGCGATGTGGTCAGGCACCTGAAAACGGATGCCAAAAAGGGACTGAAACGCTTGGTCTGGGATTTCCGCTACAATCCTGTGGCGCCGATGCTGGGCCGCCGCAATATTCCACCCGACATGCTGTTTGGCGATCCTGACCAGGGGCATCTTGCCCTGCCGGGCCAGTACAAGGTTACCTTGCAGCAATACGAGGATGGTGTGCTGACCCCGCTGGCAGGGCCGGTTCCCTTCACGGTACAATCCCTGAACAATGCCACCTTGCCGGCAACGGACAAGAAGGCTTATCTGGCTTTTTGTGAAAAAGTGAGCCGCCTGCGCAAGGCCGTCAGCGCTGCTGACAATATTCGCAACGACCTGACGGCCAACCTGGCCACCAGCCAATCAGCCATGCTGGAACTCGCTGCGCCACCGAAAGAGCTGCTGAAAAAGGCCTACGACCTTAGCCAGCGCCTCGAAGCTGTTAACCTCCAGCTCAATGGAGACCGTACGCTTTCCCGCCGGGAATTTGAAACATTACCCGGCATGACTGGCCGCGTCGGGTTGTTGGAAGGCGGCATGTGGAACAGCACGAGCGCACCGACTCAAACGTTCGAGGACAATTATCAGATTGTTGCGAAGCAATTTGGCCCGCTGCTGGAGGAGCTCAAAGCTATTGCGCGGGAAATGCAGGTGCTTTGGGAGGGTTTGGAATTGGGGGGAGCGCCAGCTACGCCGGGGCGGTGGCCGGTGTGGAAGGGGTAGGGGGCGCGTTTTTTTAATTGTTGTGCTTTAACACAGCCTCAATTTCACCCCAGGTATCCCAAATGTTTTTTTGAAGCGGGATAAACGCCAAAGAGTCTTTGCCTGATTCCAATGCAGCAAACAAAACATGCATTTCCCCTCTTAATTCCGGGTATTTATCTGTCACTTTTGTGATATCTACCCAAGACTGTGCATGTTTTTCAAAAGCGGTTTTAAATGCGCGAGGGCAATTGTCGTAATTTAATTGCGACAGGCCATTTACATAGTTATTGATGGCTGCGCTCAGCGACATTTTTTCACAAGCATGATTTCTTATTTTGCCCAAAGCATCGTCTTTTTGAATAACCAGGTCCATGCAAGTTTTTTTCCGGACATTCGTTGCTTTGGGGGCACAGGCTGCCAAAGGCAGGATCAGGAATAAGCAGGTAAAATATTTCATTGTCATGTGTAAAGCAAAAATTAAGCGCTCATTTTTTAAGGCCACTTTGCGGTGGCTATAATCATTTAAGTTGAGGTGCTAAATTTATTAACTATGTACTAGTTTTATTTAAATCCACTTCGTTAATGCTGTCAGCTAAAATTTTTTGAACCCAATCATTGCCAAATTTTTTTCTAAGTTCCTTTACCTCCTGGTCAGGCAATCTTTTAGCTCTTTGCCGAAAAGAGCTTGCCCCGTCTAATTCTGTCACAACCCCATCATATGTGTTGAGATATTTGCTTCCTGGGGACTTAAAAAAATATCCAGTACCTATTATGGGCCTAAAAGGGCCTTTCGCCGAAGATAGCGTAAAATTAACGTATAAATTGTTGGCGCCGAATAAAATTACATGTTGCGACATCGTGAATATTTCCTTGTTTTCCATTATTCGCATTCCGACAGTCTGATAGCCTAATGAAGGGTCTCTGAATCTTATTTCTGAAATTGCGGTAGCATTAAAAACTGATTTTTCGCTTTGGCTTCCCATGTCAATATTGTACCAAAACCCTTCAATCCAATGGTCTTTAAAAACAAATTTTCTAACTATTTTAATGTTAATTAATAAGGACGTAATAAAATTCGAAAGGAGTGATGATAGTACTAAGCTTAATGAAACGATTACTACACTTTCGCTTAAAGCAGTGTCGCCAAAAAATGTTTTCAACTCATAGCCAATTGAAGTAAAAAACGCTCCCATAAATATTGCTGTGGCAATTTGGAATTTGTGCATCTCTTTCATAGTTGATATTTTTTTTGAAGTTCTTTATAAATTTTGCACACAACGGTTTTGGGCTTGGCGCAGTGGCGAATTTCAGGGCTCAAAGCTGTCAAGCCTATC
>CAYVPM010000710.1:0-3045 GCA_964453475.1 uncultured Saprospiraceae bacterium
GGTCGTGCCCAACGGGCAAACCATCGCTGCCGGTGGCTATAAAATGGTCTATTGCTCCGGCAAAAACAAAGTCGCCGGCGCTACCGTGCATACCAACTTTAAATTGAGCCAGACGAAGGGCGAATCTGTGTTGCTGAGCCAACCCAGCGGAACACTGGTAGACAGCTACACCTTCAGCATTCCGAACCAGGGCGACCAAAGCTATGGCCGCTCCCCAAACGGCAGCGCGAATTGGAGGATATTTTTTACACCTACCCCGAATGCTGCCAATATCACCAGCGCTTACACGGCTTATGCGCCCAATGTAGTAGCCACGCTCGACGGCGGCTTTTACCCTGGTACCATCAGCGTCGGCTTGAGCACCAGCGCCGGTTTTTCAATCCGCTATACCACCAACGGCACCGAACCAACAACTACATCCCCTCTGTATGCCACGCCCGTTAATATACCAATTACAACGGTATTGAAAGCTCGTGCCTTTAGCGCCAATGGGCAGATTTTGCCCGGTTTTGTACTCGCAAACACTTATTTTATCACTGTAACCCATACCATCCCTGTAATTTCTATTGCAGGCGACAATATTGCGACCTTGATGAGCGGCAACCATGTTCGCCCCTTTGGCTCTTTCGAATATTACGAAAACCAGGCTCTTGCCGACGAAGCCTATGGCGAATTCAACAAACACGGGAACGATTCCTGGGCCTATAACCAACGCGGCATCGACTGGATTACCCGCGATCAAATGGGTTACAAAGACGAATTGAAATACAAGTTTTTCGAAGAGCGCAAGCGCACGAAATTCCAGCGGCTCATCCTGAAAGCCGCCGCCAATGACAATTACCCGGCTCAAAATGGCGGAGCCCATATCCGCGATTCTTACGTGCACACCCTGGCTATTCGGGGTGGGTTGGATGTTGACTCCCGTACGCACAAATCCTGCATTCTGTATGTAAATGGCGCCTATTGGGGCGTGTACGACATGCGGGAAAAGGTTGACGATTCTGATTTCACCGACTATTACTACGATCAGGACGAGCCATTTATTGATTACATAAAAACCTGGGGGGCCACTTGGCTCGAGTATGGCAGCGGCACGGATTGGTACGCACTCAAAGCTTTTATCCTGGGCAATGACATGACCGTTCCGGCCAATTACGATTTTGTCAAGCAGCAGTTCGACCTGCAAAGCCTGGTGGATTACATCATCATCAACCAGCACAGCGTATGCAAGGACTGGCTGAACTGGAACACTGCCTGGTGGCGGGGCCGCGATCCTAACGGCGACGCAAAAAAGTGGCGCTATACCCTTTGGGACATGGACGCAACCTTTGGGCATTACATCAATTACACGGGTATCCCCACCACAACTGCGTTCGCCGATCCCTGCGATGTGGAACAGATCCCTAATTCCGGCGACCCGCAAAACCATATCGATATACTGATGGCTTTGTTCAATAATCCGGAGTTCAAAGCCTTGTACATCAACCGCTATGCCGACCTCCTGAACACCTCGCTTTCCTGCGAATACATGATCGCCCTGCTGGATTCTATGACCAACACCATTGCCCCTGAAATGGCGCAGCAATGTGCCCGCTGGGGCGGCACCGTAGCCGGGTGGAACAACAACGTGCAAAAAATACGCGATTTTATCAATGCCCGCTGTCAGGTGATCGACAATGGCGTTGTGGATTGTTATGACGTGACCGGGCCTTTCCAACTGACCGTGAAAGTTTCTCCGGTTGGGTCGCCTAACAACGTGAAGGTCAATACCATCACCCCTGCAGCCTATCCTTACCTGGGCGATTATTTTGGAGGGGTCAACATCGACCTGAAGGCCAAGCCTGGCACGGGCTGGCTATTCGACCATTGGGAGGTCAATGGCAATGTTTTTGCACCCGATCAGTTTGCGGCAGCCATATTATTGGCTTTTGAACAGACGGGCGACGTGACCGCTTTTTTTGTGCCGCTGGCCCCCTGCACAGAACCAGCTGACCTGGTTTTGTCGGAAAACAGCACGACCCAAACCGTGATAGACTGGACGGGGCCTGTATCTGCCTCCAGCTACCATATCCGCTACCGAAAAGTCGGCACGCCTGTATGGACAGACCTCAACACGCCCACACCCAAAGGGCAATTCGACAGCCTGCCAGGTTGTACCGACTATGAAATGCAGGTGCGCACTTTTTGCCCACACGATACCAGTGATTATGTCGACTTTTTGTTTTCCACCCCAGATCATTTGATGGGTTTTGGCCTGCCAGATGCCACGATTTGCAACACCAATACCGCTGTGCTGGATGCCAGTTTCTCCGGCGCAACGTACTTGTGGGACGACGCCAGTACCACCCCTACCCGCAGCGTGAACAGCCCAGGCACTTATTGGGTAAGCGTAAAAGTGGGCGAATGTGTGCTTACCGATTCTGTTCTGGTATCCCAAATCAATGCCAGCGTGAACTTGCAGCCTGTGTTATGCCCAGGAGAAACCTACCTCGTCGGGACATCGTTATTCAATCAGGGCAATCCCAACGGGCAAGTTGTATTGGCCAATGCAGGTGTCAACGGTTGTGACAGTATCATCAATGTGAGTTTGCAATATTTGAGCATAAGCCAAACCCAGCTTTCCCAGACGAGCTGCGACCCGCAGGCAGTGGGGCAAGACACCGTGTTGCTGCAAAACGCTGTGGGTTGCGACAGCCTGGTCATCACGACCACCAGCCTGGTTCTAAGCAGCCAGACCAACTTGGCGGCAAGTTCCTGCAACCCCAACCTCGTAGGCACCGATACACTGTTGTTGAGCAACCAATTCGGCTGTGACAGTCTGGTCATCACGACCACCACTTTTGACGCTTCCGCTGTTTCCATCACGCCACTTTCAGCCGGCAGTTGCGACCCCATGGCGGTGGGGCAAGACACAGTGTTCCTGCTAAGTGTGGCCGGCTGCGACAGCCTGGTCATCACGACCACCAGCCTGGTTCCGTTCAGCCAGACGGCACTCTCTGCAAGCTCCTGCAACCCCAACCTGATCGGGATTGACACGCTGGTGCT
>CAYVPM010000711.1:0-3045 GCA_964453475.1 uncultured Saprospiraceae bacterium
CGGCTTCGGGATTACTCCCGGAGCCGTTTTTTTTCGCAGTGTTACACGGTTTACCCAAAACGTATTACTTTTGCCGCCCGTTAATTAAAATTAACCATCAAAAATTACAAAACCGCATTATGGGCAAAGGAGATTTCAAATCGAAGCGTGGCAAGATCAGCCGTGGCTCGCACGGCAAAAACCGTCCAAAACTAAAAAAGCTGAAAACTGTCATGAAGAATCTGGCAGAGAAGGAAACAAGCAAAAAGGCATAGCCGAATCCTTCCCGTTTCCATGATACCAAAAACCCTTGCCAGATGTTTCGTACGTTCGGAAAGGTTTTTTTTCAATTCCACAATGCGATTTTTGAAAATGAAACACACAAATATCCTTTTGTTGCTTTTGTTTTTCGCAACGGCAGCCCGCGCACAATCCATAACAGGCGTATGGAAAACGATTGACGACGAAACGCACGAAGCCAAAAGCCACCTCGAATTGTTTGAGTCGGGAAACAAACTTTACGGCAAAGTTGTCAAGCTGTTGAAATCGGCGCCCGACAAAAAATGCGACAAATGCCCTGGTGAGCGTAAAAACCAACCCATTTTGGGCATGATTGTGCTAACAGACATGCAAAAAAAGGAAGGCTACTACCAGGCAGGCGATATTCTGGACCCGGAAAAAGGCAAATGGTACAGCTGCAAGCTTTGGCTCAAAGAGGGCGACCCGAACACCCTGGTGGTGCGCGGGTACATCGGGCCTTTTTTCCGAACCCAGTATTGGTATCGGCAGCAGTAAAAAATAAAATTTTGACGCGGGCTTTGTGAGTTTGAAAATTCACACTAATTTTGCACCCGCTTTTGAGGCACGATTGGGTCATGGTGTAATGGTAACACAGCAGATTTTGGTTCTGTTATTCAGGGTTCGAGTCCTTGTGACCCAACATTCTAAACGCAACTTTCTGACGATCAGGGAGTTGCGTTTTTTTTGTTTGCTAACTATCCGCATATTGTGTACCGACTTCGAAGAAGTCAATTCTATGTGTGCTGTTTTCGATATAAGGTTCATTTCTCCTTCACCACATAGCGCACATAGATCACATAGCGTGCAAGCCCAAAAAACTATGTGCACTATGTGCGCTATGTGGTGAAAAATAATGCACTTTGGGCCATCGGTTAGAATACATAGGTTGATGCCAGCGGCCTCGCTGGGCTTGTCTGGTACCACTTCGGTGCAGTGTGGATGTTCGGCATCAGCGCCGGAGTGGCGGTATCTGTTGCGCTCTATATTGCCCGATTCAGGGATCCACAACCAGTATAAAACGGATAAGTATTGACTCATTTAGGGCTAAGTCATTCAAAATCAAAAAGTTTTGAAAAAGCGGTAATTTCAGAACTATTTTCTAAACAAAAACTGTTAACTTTGGCAGCCCGGACAAGTATCTGAAAAACTTTTGCACTGTTGAAAAATAACCCCGGGGCCTGCCGCCAGGAGCCTGGAAACACCAAAAAACTTTACATTAATTTAACTTAAATCGGTGCTTATCAACTACCTAAGTTTCTGAAAGATCGGCTAAACACGATGTTGATAACCTTGCAGGGGTGTTGATAAATCAGCTTGTTTTTGGGGTTATCCACAGGAATCCGTTAGGTTTTCCACAGAAATACCCCATACTTTATGTTTGAAAATAGGATTTAACCCGCCTGAATTTTAAGTTTGTCCTTCGCCAAGAGGGAAAAAGCGCAAAAAAATAACAGTAATGGCAGAATCAGGCAATAGCCAACAAAACCAACAGTCGGGCGAACGCGGCAAGCGCCGCAACAGTTCCGGCAATGACAACCTTTCCAATTACGTGTTCGGAAAGGTGCAACCCCAGTCTGTGCCGCTCGAGGAAGCGGTGCTCGGCGCCCTCATGCTCGACCGTGATGCCTTGCCGCTGGTGATGGACATTTTACGCGCCGAAAGCTTTTACACCGAGGCGCATCAGCTGATTTACAAGGCTGTTATCCGCCTGTTTGAGCGCAGCAATCCGGTAGACCTGCTCACCGTGACTGAAGAGCTGAAAAAAGCAGGCGAGCTGGAAAAAATAGGAGGAGGGTATTACCTCGTGGAGCTTACCCACCGCGTAGCCTCTGCGGCCAACATCGAGTACCATGCCCGCATCATTGCCCAAAAGCATATTCAACGGGAGCTCATCAACGTCAGCACCAGCACCATCCGCGATGCCTACGAGGACACTACCGATGTGTTTACCCTGCTCGATGAAGCCGAAAAAGGCTTGTTCGCCATCACCCAAAACAACCTCAGCCGCAGCTACGAGAGCATGGGTACCCTTAGCAACAGGGTGCTCAAGCAGATAGAAGCGCTCACCGGCAAAGAAGACGGTCTCACGGGCGTGCCCAGCGGCTTTACCGACCTGGACCGCCTCACTTCCGGCTGGCAGCCTTCCGACCTTGTCATCATCGCAGCGCGCCCGGGTATGGGCAAAACCTCCCTGGTTTTGGCCATTTGTCTCAATGCCGCCCGCGACTTTGGCAAAGGTGTCGCCATGTTTTCTTTGGAAATGGCCAGCACCCAGTTGGTGCAGCGCCTTATTTCCATGGAATCGGAAATTGCGGGCTCAAAAATGCGCAACGGAAAGCTGGAAGACTACGAATGGCAGCAACTGCAAACCACGGTGGAGCGGCTGAACACGGTACCGATTTTTATCGATGACACGCCCGCCATCAACATTTTCGAGCTCCGGGCCAAATGCCGCCGTTTGAAACAACAGCACGATATCCAACTGGTCATCATCGACTACCTGCAATTGATGACGGGTGCGACAGAAGGCAAAGGCGGCAACCGCGAACAGGAAATTGCGAGTATCTCCCGTGCCTTGAAAAGTTTGGCAAAAGAAATCAGCGTACCGGTGATCGCGCTGTCGCAGTTGAGCCGTGCCGTGGAAATGCGGGGGGGCAGCAAGCGGCCGCAGTTGAGCGACCTTCGCGAGTCGGGATGCCTGTTGGGCGATACGCTCATCACGGATGCCAAGTCAGGCAAACGCTTTAAAATAAAGGATCTGGCCGA
>CAYVPM010000712.1:0-3043 GCA_964453475.1 uncultured Saprospiraceae bacterium
CCTATACCGTTCAGTATCGGCAGATCGGGGCGCCAACCTGGATAAGCACCAACACCAGCAGCACTTCCATTACCCTGCTGGGTCTGACAACTTGCCAACAGTATGAGGTACAGGTTCGGAGTTCTTGCAGCGGTATCGACGGGCAGTTTTCGGCCAGCACGAATTTTAGCACTGTTGGCGATCCGCTGCCGGGCAGCTGGGTTGGAGTCAATGTTGGTTCTACGGGCACTTTTGGCAGCGAGTGTTATCTGAGCGCTACCGGCACGTATTCGGCGGTTGGCGGCGGTTCGCTGACCTCAACCAGCACCGATGGGATGCGTTTTATCTATGCGACGCTGAACGGCAACGGTTCCATTACGGCTAAAGTCAATTCATTGACGACGACCAACAACAACAAGGCAGGTGTGATGATTCGCGAATCGCTGGCGAGCAACGCCCGTGCGGCATCGAGCCTGATCGTGCGCGCATCCAGTGCATGGCGCTCCCAATTTATTCGCCGCACGAGCACAGGCGCTAATGCCAGTATCACGCAGCCAAACACTACAACGACTCCACCATATTGGGTGCGCATGGAACGCAGCGGCAACACCTTTACTTCCTATCGCTCCAGTAATGGAAGTTCCTGGACGCAAATCGGCAGCGCCACCATTACGATGGCAAATACGACATACATCGGTTTGGCGGTGGCCTCCGGCAGCACGACAGCCAGCGCAACAGCCTCTATCTCAAATGTTTCCACCACCGGGTCAGTATCCCTTTCGGGTTCGGACGACAGGTCTGCGGAAACTGGGCAGTCTGTTCTGATTGATGAAAACACTTCAAAGGCAACGATGGAAGTGTTTCCCAACCCGGGCAGCGCACAAGTCAACATACAGCTTCAGTTGCCAAAAGCGGCCGTTGTCAACCTGAGCCTGGTAGATATGCTGGGCAATACCTTGCTTCGCTTGCCAGCCCAAGCTGTTGCTGCAGGCACTGCCTTTCAGGTGCTTGAGATCCCGTCTTCTGTTCCTGCCGGGGTTTATGTGGTGAAATGCACTGTGAGCGGGCAGGCGCCGGTGGCAGTACGCTGGGTGAAAAGGTAGCTGCCCTGCGTTTTCTAAACAACTCCCCTAATTGTCAAAATTTTTTAACACATAGACACATAGGGACATAGAACACATAGTCGAATATACGTAAAAAAACTATGTGCTCTATGTCCCTATGTGTCTATGTGTTGAAAAAAAACCGAGCTATTTTGTTTTCGAGCCCTAATGCAAAACAGCGCCCCACACCCGGGTTGCATCCAAAATAATTTTGACCAAATTTTAATCGTCTTTTGACTGCTGATTGAACCAACCCACAACACCTTTGCCAGCAAAAGAGCGCTAAATCCCGCTGCTCGTACCCAATAAAGCCTTCGGTTTCACCGACTTTTTCACCAAAAAACAATTTCAACAATGCAATTCCCCATTAATTCCCTCGCGGGCAGGCCAATATCGGGTCTGCTTACCTGTATCCTATTGTTCGTGCTTTTCGCCGCCGATGTATTTGGCCAAAAAGTAACAGAGCCCTCTTACGACCGCAACAAGTTCCGCAGCTATCAGGACGCGAAAAAAGCCACGCGCGGCCAGGACGATGCAAAGGCTGAAATGGCGGCCATGCGCAGCAACCACTTTGTAGCAAAACCGGCGACAGCCTGTTCCGGCGTCTATGTGCCGCACGATGCCACCTACACTGCCGTGCCGCGCAACGACGACGGTTCCTTCGGCCCCATCAACCTGGGCTGGACCTTCAGTTTCTGTGGCAACAGCTTTACCCAGGTGTATATCAACACCAACGGCAACTTGACCTTCACCGGGCCGCTGTCCCAATTCAGTGCCAATGGGTTCCCCTTTGGAACACCCATGGTGGCCGCTTTTTGGTCAGATATTGATACCCGAAACCTGGCTTGCGGCCAGATCTGGTACAAGCTTACCCCCAATTATCTCATTGCAACATGGGACAATACGGGCTATTACAGTATGCAATGTGACAAAACCGTTTCTTTCAACCTTGTCATCAGCGACGGTACACTCGCAGGCGGTCTCGGTGTCGGCAACACCATCGGCTTTCGCTACGGCAACATGCAGTTTACCACCGGGAGCGCTTCAGGCGGCGTAGGCGGATTTGGCGGTGTCCCGGCAACTGTGGGCTTTAACAGCGGCAGCGGCGCCAATTTCGAACAGATCGGGCGCTTCGACCAACCTGGCTCAAGTTATGACGGCGGGTTTGGCGCCAATGACGGCGTCGACTACCTCGACAACAAATGTTTCGTCTTCAAATCGAACAACCCGCCGACCGCCATCTGTAAAAACGCGGTAATCGTGCTGGGCCCTACCGGCACGACTCTTGTCAATCCGGCATCCATCGACAACGGCTCCGTGGATGATTGCAGCGCGCTTACCTATGCGGTGAACCCCGTGTCTGTTAATTGTGCGGATATCGGAACAAAACAAGTGACGCTGACCGTCACCGACAATATTGGCCAAACCGCCACTTGTGTCGCTACGCTTACCGTGAAAGACCTTCAGGTGCCTGCCATCATTTGCCCGCCAAATGTGACCGTTAGTTGTGAAGATCCTGTCGCGCCGGCAAACACGGGAACGCCGCTGACTTTCGACAACTGCCCTGTCACGGTGTCGCATACCGACATTACCATACCGGGCGCATGCACCCATGATTATACCCTTGGCCGCACCTGGACGGTTAAAGACGCTTCCAACAACGTCAACAACTGTTTGCAGGCAATCAAAGTGGAAGACAAAAAGAAACCCGTTATCAATTGCCCGCCCGACATCACGGTAACCTGCAATATTACCCCGGCCGTGACGGGCACTGCCAATGCGACCGATAATTGCGACCCTAGTGTAGCCATCAGTCATCAAGATTTCCTTGTTTACGGCGATTGTGATTTTTACTGCATCACAGACCGGCATTGGAAGGCTGAAGACGATTGTTTCAATACCCAAAGCTGCATCCAGCACATTACGCAAGATGTTACGCCGTTGATAGAGCAGGCGCTGGC
>CAYVPM010000713.1:0-3038 GCA_964453475.1 uncultured Saprospiraceae bacterium
TATTTTTGGTTTGTTTGCCAATTTTACCTATGAATGGCGTGTACTTACCAATTGTACTAACGGTGTGCAAAGCCAGCCGTCAAATTCCAGGACATTTTCTACTACAATAACTCCTGTTTGTTATGGAGGAAACCTATGGCAGGCGTTTGACCTCGACCCTCAACTCTCCTGGCAATTTGTGGACCAGATGTACGGTGGCGATTTCAGCCTGGTCAACGTAAGCTACGGCACCACCTATACCTTTTCCTTCTGCGCTGGCAACGGCGGCTCTATTTTGTTTGACGGGGAAATTTACCTGCTTACCGGCGATGGCAGCACGGTGATCGCGTACAACAATAACAGTTGCGGGACGGCGCCCAAATTAACCTGGCAGGCAGGCTTTACGGGACAAGTACGGGTTCTGTTGTCGAAATACCTGTGTTCCGCACAAGCCACGGACAGCAGGATGGCTTACAAAGTTGGAGCTGGCTTCTCAAATGAAGATTTGGAGGACCGCGATGCTTCGACCGAGATAAGGGCCTTTGTGTTGGTGGAAAACACCCAGGTCGCGGAAAATCTGGCCATGAATGCACCCACCAGACCCGGTAATATGGAGATGAAAGTTTACCCCAACCCTGCTTTAGGGATGTTCAAGCTGGAATTTGAACACAAACTTGAAGCAGCAGCAGGTTTCAGCGCGTTTATTTATGACCTATTGGGAAATGTTGTTTGGGAGAAAAAGGGCCAGGCCCAACTCGGTTTGAACACCTGGGAGATCAACCCCGACAATTGGCCGGCGGGCATTTACATGCTGCGGCTGTTGCGCGAAGATGGAGTGCAGGAAACAGAAAAAGTGTACATTTCCAGGCATTGAACAGCCTGGCTACGAAAGGCAAATCGAATTTAATTTCGTTTGAACACTTAGATTAGGTTGTGTCAAAAGGCCTGGCTACGAAAAACGAACCGATTTTAATTTCGTTCGAGCGCTTAGACCTTCCAGGTTTTCAAAACCTGGAAGGTCTTGGCCAAGAAAATCGAAATAAAGTTTGGCGACATTTTCAATTCTGACCCTTTTGGCACAACCCCGTCTTGGCCACTCTACCAGCTGGGTAACCAAAACAGGGGAGGCGCAAGAATCAATATTTACGCAAGGTTTCTTTCAGTTTTAAAGCCTTGTTGGCATAATGCCCCTTGCCATCAATAATTTCCTGAAGGGCTGCGTCGAGGCGCTTGCGCGAAGCAGGAAATTGTCTGGCCATGCAAAAGACTTCGCACCAGGCGGCGTCTGACTTCCTGCCTGAATCCTCAAAGCGGCGAATAGCGCGGAAATCTTGTTCTGCTTTCAGGAATTCTCCCAGGTGATAGTAGATATAGCCGCGCAGATAAAAGTATTCAGCATCCTTTGCCTGCTCCCATTTTTCCAACAGTTCAAGGGCTTCTTTGTACGCCCCTTGATCGTAGCGTTTAGCTGCTGCCTTGTAGTAGTTGTTTGCATTGCTTCCATGTTCCCTGCCCATAAGTGGCTGGTTGAAATCCTCTTCGAAGAACGTGTTGTCAAGGGCTGCCACCAGTTCGGGATCCAGGGTTGAAGGGGCTTGGGCAGGCTTGGGCGCTGCAAATGGTTCGTTGTTTTCAGGGACGTGCTCTTTTTTTTCCGAAGAATGCACGGGCGCCCTGGTCACCCCTGTTGTGTCAACAGATGGTTTAGGATCAAGGTTGGCATTGTGCGGCTCAGACGCGGTACCGAACCACCCAAGTGTGAAGCCAATGGCCGCAATGCCTGTCAGCGAAGCCGCGGCTGCGAGCGGTAACCACCAGTTGCGGAGAAAAGACTGCGACTTGGTTGACTCAACATCTGGCGACTTGTAGCCTGCCATTTTTTTTTCGTCGGCTGCTTTGTCCCATTCCGCAAACTGTTCCAACAAATATGCCTCCCGCAGCAATTTGTTCAGCTTCGGCTCAGCCTTCAGCGCTGCTACCCTTTGCGCCAATTCAGGATCGTCCTTGAGCGCTTTTTCAAACGCCTGGCGGTCCGGGGCGCTCAAGAGGTCGGCCAGATAATCCTCTATGTCTTCAAATTCGTATTCCCGGTTCATAATTCATTGAGTTCTGCCAGCAAGTCGGGGTTCTCTGCCAGATATTTGTTAAGTTTTTTTCTACATTCATTTGCAGCGGCTTTGGCAACATCAGGCGTTTTGTACTGCATCATTTCTGCTATTTCGGCCATAGAATAGTCAAAGCTGCGCAGTTTTAACAATTGGTGGCAGCGTTCTCCTGTGGTTGACAACAGCTTGTCCAACAGCGTTTTGCGGTATTCCAGGCTCCAATCGATTTCCGGATCGACGATGGTTTCAATGGTACCAAGTTCATGGGCTCGATCGTGCCTGGCTGAGCGCCGGTGTTCTGAACGTCGATTGGTGTAATACTTCTTTTTTGCAATGGCAACAATAAAGGTGGTAATGGTGCTCAAGGCCGGGTTGTATTTCCCTTCTACAACTTGCTCGTAAAAAACAACCAGCGCCTCCGATAGCGTATCCTTTGCATCGTCATTGCCGCCCCCTATCACTCCTACAGCCTTTCGAACAGCATCAAGCAATTTAGGGCTTTGATACAAGTGTTTTAAGGCGGCATTGGCCATTAAGCGGGAATCACTTTTTAGTGCAAGCAGGACATCCGAATCGTTGGTAAATATTTGGGTCATTGTTTATTGCCGATAATTTGGTAAAGGTAAGGTTGTCAAAACAGATAAAGTTAATATAGAGGTAACATTTGATTTCGAACAATTCCCCAAAC
Source organism: uncultured Saprospiraceae bacterium (assembly GCA_964453475.1). Taxonomy (GTDB): domain Bacteria; phylum Bacteroidota; class Bacteroidia; order Chitinophagales; family Saprospiraceae; genus M3007. The sequence continues at coordinate 2,773 of CAYVPM010000713.1, forward strand.
CTTTTTCTTTCTTTGCCCTTATTTTCAAGTTCCTAAACCTCCTATTTATTCTATTTATGCTGGGTTTTATTGCCGATCTTTCTACAAATGCATCCGTATTGTTGCTCGTATGCCTGCTGGCCGTTTGTGTTTTTGAATTCATCAATGGTTTTCACGACACTGCCAACGCTGTAGCCACCGTAATTTATACCAAAACCTTGCCGCCTGTGTTTGCAGTTATCTGGTCGGGCTTCTTCAATTTCCTGGGCGCCATGCTTGGCGGTATC
>CAYVPM010000714.1:0-3037 GCA_964453475.1 uncultured Saprospiraceae bacterium
GCTCCCCCGAGGACCTCGGAGTCGACCCACGTGGTGGCCACAGGAAACAGGGTCCAGTCGTAAAACGGCGTGAGCGGCCAGGGCCAGACGAACAAGCGAAGGTCGAGCAAGTAGACCTTCATCATCGTGGCGACCGTCTCCGAGGCGCTGGCCGCGGCGAAGAAGTCGAGCACAGGCGCCCCGGTGACCTGTTTGCGGACCCACCACCATGCCGCCAACAACACCGCCATGGAGCCTTACCGCGCATTCGTCGCCGACAAGCTGCCGGTTTCGCAGTACAGCATGGGCTTTTTAACCCAGAGCTTTTTCACCGGCCTGGGCATTACCCTGGCCAACCTTTCGCTGTTCGTCTTCCAAGGCAATATTCTTGGCCAATCTGCATCCGGCATCCCCTATTGGGTGTACGGATCGTTTTTTGTAGGGGCCGTATGTTCCATCGGTTCCGTTTTATGGTCGCTGCATACCACCAAGGAAATACCGCCCACCGAAGCGGAGCTGGCCTATATCCGCAAAAACGAACATGGCGCGCTGCAGCCTTTTGTTGAAATACTGGACGCCATAAAGAACATGCCCAAATCTATGTGGCAACTCTCCCTGGTGTACCTGTTCCAATGGTATGCGCTTTTCATTTATTGGCAATATTGCAGCCACAGTATTGCGCAATCGGTCTGGAAAGCTACTTCCGCAAGCGACCAGGAACTGTACGAAAAAGCTGTGGGCTGGACGGGGCTGGTCAATGGCTGGTACAACGTCGTCACCTTCCTTTCAGCCTTTGGTCTGGTTTGGATGGCCAAGAAATACGGCCCCAAATGGGTGCACTTTTCATGCCTGATTCTTGCCGGCCTGAGCCTGCTTGTGTTCCCGCACATTGAGAACAAATACCTGTTTTTTGCGCCAATGACGGGCTTCGGCATTGCCTGGGCCAGCATCATGGGCGTTCCTTACCTGCTGGTGGTGGGCAGCATCCCGAAAGAACGCTTTGGGGTGTACATGGGCATTATCAACATGATGATTGTTATCCCCATGATTATACAGACACTGAGTTTCGGCGCGATTTACAAAACATTCCTCGGAAGCGACCCGGGGATGGCCATCACAACTGCCGGTGTATTGTTGCTGCTGGCCGCTGCGGCTGTCCTGAGGGTACAGGTTGTTAAAGGCGACGAGCCGCCCGCCGCCGCGCCGATGGGCGGTCATTGATAATCAGAAAACCAGAAGATCGTCAACGCAAAATAGTTGTGAAAATTGAAAGTCTGCAATCCATTGAAAATTAATCATCCACCCGCCTTCGCTTTCACCTGCCATAGCTTTAGCGAAGGCAGGAAGCTACGGCGAGTAAAGCATCCATCAATCCATCAAATCCACCCAAATCCTGGTAATATGTACAACCGCAATCTTCATCCAAAAATTGACGCCCTGCTCGCACAGGAGGGTAAGGGGGCGGATTTGTTCTACGCCCGCTTGATGGCCAACGCAGCCGCCATACACGCGCTTTACAAGGAATTGTATGCGGAACATCCCTTTGGCGACCAAGGCTTTGAACAACTCATCCGGGTGGTAGCCGCCGCCGCGCGGACCAGGCCTGCGATGTTCCAGCAGAAGGATGCGCAGAAAGCAAAAACGGACCATTGGTTCCTGAGCAACGAAATTGCCGGGATGAGCCTCTACGTCGATCGTTTTTGCGGCGGCTTGAAGCCGCTTGCCGGCAAACTCGACTATTTTGAAAAACTGGGGGTTAACTTTCTGCACCTGATGCCCCTTTTCCAAAGTCCGGCCAACGAAAGCGACGGGGGCTATGCAGTGTCCGATTTCCGGAAAGTGGATGCGCGCTTCGGCGCGCTGGCCGACCTGAAAGCGCTGATCAAAAAAATGAACGAATCGGGTATGTACATCATGCTCGATATCGTGCTCAACCACACCTCCCATCACCACGAATGGGCTTTGAAAGCCCGGAAAGGGGATCCGAAATACCAGGACTACTACTATTTCTACGAAGACCGCCGCTTGCCCGATATTTTTGAAAAAGACATGCCGGATATTTTCCCGGAAAGCGCGCCGGGGAGCTTTACCTACCTGGAAGATTGCCAAAAATGGGTCATGACGGTGTTTCACCAGTATCAATGGGACCTGAACTTTACGAACCCCCAGGTGCTGTGCGCGATGCTCGACACCATTTTCTTCTATGCGAACCTGGGTGTGGATGTCTTGCGCATTGATGCCCCGGCATTCATCTGGAAACAAACAGGCACCAGTTGCCAAAACCTGCCCCAGGCACATACCCTTCTCCGCTTGATCAAACTCTGCGTGGAAGCGGCCACGCCCGGCATGGCGCTGTTGGGAGAAGCGATCGTAGCGCCCAAGGAGATCATGAAGTATTTCGGCACAGGCGCTTTTACTGCCCGCGAATGTGACCTGGCTTACAACGCCACCCAAATGGCCACCCAATGGGATACCCTGGCTACCGGCGACACCCGTTTGATGCTGGCCTCTCAAACGGACCTCCTGGAAAAACCGTATGGCGCCTCCTGGATCACCTACACCCGCTGCCACGACGATATCGGCTTGGGCTATGAAGATGCGGCCATCGAGCAAGCGGGTTTTTCGCCCTTTGAACACCGGAAATTTATCAAGGAATACTATTCAGGAGCGCTGGATTATTCGCCGGCGCGGGGGGCTTTGTTTTCGGTGAACCCTAAAACCCAGGATGCACGCATCAGCGGGACGCTCGCCTCGCTTTGCGGACTGGAAAAGGCGTTGGAGGAACAAGATGAGGCTGGTGTCGAATTGGCCATTCGCAGGATACTCCTGATGCAGGCGCTCAGTTTTTTCATCGGCGGCATTCCCATGTTGTTTTACGGCGATGAGCTGGGCTATACCAATGACTATGGCTATTTGAACGACCCTTCCAAAAGCTACGACAACCGCTGGATGCACCGGCCGCTGATAGATTGGGACAAGAACAAGAAAGCAGCAAATCCCGGCAGCCTCGAGCACCGTATATTTTCTGCTAACCAGCGACTGCTCAAGATCAGAAAAT
>CAYVPM010000715.1:0-3027 GCA_964453475.1 uncultured Saprospiraceae bacterium
AAAGTGATTTTGAATGATTTGAGTGAAACAAATGCTTGATTTTAAAATGATTACAGCATTCGTGTATTCACAACCACTCTGCCTTGACTATCATTTAAGAACCTAATGGCCATGACCTACGAAGAAATCCTCCGCGACATCCACGCCAAAAAATTCTCTCCGGTGTATTTCCTGCACGGCGAGGAGTCGTTTTTTATTGATCAAATTGCGGATGCTGTAGAAGATGGCGCCTTGCCAGAAGCGGAGCGGGGGTTTAACCAAACCATCCTGTACGGAAAAGAAGTAGACCACATCACCTTGCTCGATTACCTGCGCCGCTACCCCATGATGAGCGAGCGCCAGGTGGTGATTTTGCGGGAAGCCCAGGAAATGAAAACGCTTACGGAACTGACGGCTTATCTCGAAAATCCAATGCCGACCACCATCTTTGTAGCTTGTCACAAGCACAAAAAAGTGGATGCCCGCACCAAATTTGGCAAAGCCCTAAGCGGCAAACAAGTCGTCACCTTTGAAAGCAAAAAACTTTACGACAACCAGATCGCCGACTGGATTTCCAGCTATTGCAAATCTAAAAAGCGCAGCATCGAGCCGGCAGCGTCAGCATTGATGGCAGAGTATCTGGGCGCCGACCTATCCCGAATTACCAACGAACTGGACAAGTTGGCCATCAACCTTCCTGCGGGCGCGAGCGTAACCCAGGTGGCTGTGCAGGAAAACATCGGCATCAGCAAAGAGTACAATGTTTTTGAGCTTCAGAAGGCTATTGCACAACGCGACATCGCCAGGGTGTCGCGCATACGCGAACATTTCGCCGCCAACATCCGCAAAAACCCCTTGATCGTGACCATTTCCAGCCTGTTCGCCTATTTTTCCAAGGTTTACATGCTGCACAGCCTCAAAGGCCAGCCCGATGCCGAGGTGCTACGGGCCCTGGATTTGCGCTCCGATTGGTTTCTGAAAGAATACAAGGTGGCGGCAGCCAATTACAATTATGCCCAAACACTGAACGCCATTTCCGTATTAAAAGAATACGACCTGCGCTCCAAGGGCGTGGGCAACGACAACACTTCCAATGGCGAGGAGGCGTTGATGAAGGAGCTGTTTTGGAAGTTGATGTGTTGAAGGGTGGGCTACTATTTATTTTGTACCACCATTTTCCCTACAAAGTGAGTTTGTTCCCCAAGCAGCTCCACGAAATAGACCCCGTTCTGAACATCTGGGATATGAATCACAGAAGAACCTCCAACATGGTTCTGTTCAACAAGAATGCTACCATTTACGTTTCTAATTTTCAATATTAAAGTTCCCGACAAGCTATCTCCGAACCCTAAGTCAATGTTGAAAAAGCCGTTTTGAACGGGGTTAGGGTAAATTTTGATTTTATTGGGCTCAAAAAGTTCGTTCGAAGCACTGCTTCCATCCCATCTTACCTTGAAGATTGCCATGTTGTTAGGCTGCAATATTCGAGTATAGCCACTGAGAAAAAAATTGTCATCCGCAGTACTGCTTATTTGATTGATGAAACTCTGCAAACCTAAGTCAGGTAATGGGTTGAAACGCCCAGCATGTCCAAAAGTAGAATCTAACTTACCAGCTTCTGTGAGGCAGATCGCCCCAAACCCAGGATCATCTCCGGTTATTTCATTTGATACGCCTGCCAGAATCCTGCCCCGCATACGCAAAAGGCCAAAAGGCTCTACCTGTCCACCGGAAAAAAAACCGTAGTTAAATAATGCTTTTTTAAAGCGGCCATTTTCCCCAAAAACTATATCTGGAGTTCCGTCGGGCATAAACCGGGCAAAAAAGGCATAAGCTGGCAATGTGCTTGGTTCTCCTGCTGCGCCCGCCAGCAATATCCGTCCATCTTCGTAATGGAGCACTGCATTTCCCCTGCCGTTATGGGTATAGGGCACTTCCAATGATCCATTTGCTCCAAAATTCTGGTCTGGTTGTCCGTTAGGCAGGCAACGATAAAGAAAGATATTTTGATAGCAGAAGTCGTTTCCACCATAGTTGAAGGGGTAGGGGTCATAAGACCCACCGGTAAGAACTATCCGCCCGAATTTATCAAGGGACAAATCGCCCAAAAGCGCAACATTACAACGCCACTCCCAACGATGGAAGAAAAAACCGTTTTCCCCGAAAGTGCTGTCAATTTGCCCGTCTGGGAAAAGTCGTGCCACAAACACATCCACTGAATCGGGAAAGTCGTAAGAACCACCATAGTATGCGTTGCCGCCAACAAGAATCTTTCCGTCCGGCTGCGGCAATATCCTGGTAATCATTTCGTGAGCAGTAGGCAGGTCAATCGCCAAATGCCCACTGTTGCCAAAAGAGTTATCGAGCTTGCCGTCGAAGTCAATCCGGGCGATCAGGTTGACATATCCGGCTGTGCCAGCCTGCCATACACAGCCGCCCATTAAAATATGGTTGCTTAGATATTGGGCAGCGGTTAGGCAACTGTCGTTCTGATATCCGAGGTCAATGCGAACCTGGCCGTTTGGCCCTGCCGTCTGGTCGTATTGCCCGTCAGGCATTAGCCGCGCAATGGCAAAATCGCTTTCTCCTTGCCAGCGGGTATCCCCGGCAAGTATGATTCGGCCGTCCTCTAAGTGAACGGCCAAAAAGGCTTGATCTAATCCACCATAATTACACCCAGTTCCTGAATAAATTATACAACAAGGGTCTAAGGATGTTGGAATTCCAAAAGTTGAATCAATGACTTGTGACTTGATATCCATGCCTATGGCACATATTGACAAGATACACAAAAGTTTTTTCATGACTGCATAGCTTTAAAGGTCGGGGCATCCATTACGGATGCCCCGACTGCGGTTGAAATTGTTACTTGATTTTTACGAAAGTCTTCCTAGCGGCGACACCGTTGTCCAAACGGGCATGGAGGAAATAAACACCGTCGGGCAGGTCAGACACCAACACCCTCGTGGAAGTGCCAGTCAGGTTCATACTGCGCACCAAGACCCCTTGGCAATTGAACAGTTGAAGGCCTCCGGAGGATATGTCACC
>CAYVPM010000716.1:0-3026 GCA_964453475.1 uncultured Saprospiraceae bacterium
GACAACCTTGGCCATTTCAAGCATCATAACAGCCTCTGCTTCAGAAAGCTTCACCGTTTTGTTCAAATGCTCGAACAGGAGTGTGTGCTGCGCCATAGGTTTTTGTCAATTTCTCCGACAAAAATAACAAATTAGAACATTACTTTTGTTGAATAAACTGGTGAAAATCCTTTGCCAACTTTAAACCTTGCCACAAATATTGTTTCTATGAAAGACAGTCTTTTCAACCCTGGCACCCAACAAACAATTACTGAACGGATTCAAAAGCTACAGCCCGACACCCAACGACAATGGGGCAAAATGAGCGTGGATCAAGTTGTCTGCCACATGGCCGACCCGTTTCGGGTGGTGCTCAACCTTCGGCAAGTGAAGCCTGCCATGCCACGGCTGCTGCAGCCCTTGCTGCGCATGATGGTGCTGACAGAGAAAGATTGGAAACCTGGCACTCCAACCTTGAAGGTCTTTAGTCAGGAACCTGGCGGCAGCGGAACCAGTCCCGTCAATTTTGAAGCAGACAAGGCAACTTTGCTACAATTGCTTGCTGATTTTTGCGCCAAAGAGCCCGAATATCAGTATGCCGCGCACCCGGGTATCGGGAAACTGACCCGTGAACAACATGGGTTTATGATGTGGAAGCACACGGATCACCATTTGCGGCAGTTCGGGTTATGAAATTCAGCGTTGCGCGCTGAAAGGGTTTTCAAAATTGACCACAAATCACGCAACCCTGCAACCTGAAACCCTGTTAAAGCAAAATGCAACACAAACTCATCTACATTTACGACGCGCTCTGCGGTTGGTGTTATGGTTTTAGCCCTGTAATGCAGCAATTGCACGAAAAGTACGCCGACCGTATAACTTTCGAAGTGCTTTCCGGTGGCATGATCATGGGCTTGCGCGCCGGCCCGATTGGCGAAGTGGCAGCTTATATTGAAAAAGCTTACCCTGACGTGGAAAAAGGTACGGGAATCCAGTTTGGTGAGCCTTTCCTCAACAATATTCTCAAACCCGGAACAGCCGTTTTTTCCTCCGAAATGCCTGGGGTCGCGCTTACCGTTTTTAGAAAATATGAGCCTGAAAAGACCCTGGCCTTCGCCCACGCGCTGCAAAATGCGCTGTACCGCGATGGCATTGAATTAAGTATTCTGGAAAATTATAAGCCCCTGGCTTTCCAATTCGGACTGCCAGGGGCTGAGTTTTTAACAGAAATGGAACGGGAAGAAACCCGCTACGAAACACAGATGGAGTTCCAGACAGTCGCCAACTGGGGCATCAACGGTTTCCCAACCGTGCTGCTCAAGCCGGCACAGGAAGATCAGTATTATATGATTGCACGGGGATATACCCCCTTTGAAAGATTGGAAGAAATTATCGAAAAGCTGCTTCCTGGCCTCAGGTTTCAGGTTTCAGGTGAACAGAATCTGTAGTGGCTTTGAACATGGATTTCAAAATTGACAACAGGAATTGTGAACCTGAAACTTGAAATCCTATCCTTTTACATATTGCACATTGGCCTGAAACTTCACCTCATCTGATACCACGGCGCCGCCAGCTTCCGTCAAGGCATTCCAGGTAAGGTCGAATTCCTGCCGGCTAATCTTTCCAGTAACATCGAACCCAGCCTTGGTCTGACCATAAGGATCTACCGCAATGCCGCCAAACTCCGCCTCCAGGGTGAAAGGCTTGGTTATATCCCGGATGGTAATGTCGCCGTCAATATGGTATAGGCCCTCCTTTACTTTGCGCACACCAGTTGATTTGAAAGTAAGCTTGGGGAATTTCTCGCTGTTGAAAAAGTCAGCACTGCGCAGGTGCTCGTCGCGTTGTGCAATGCCCGTATCGATGGATGCCGTCTCCACTTCAAAGCTGATGTCGGCGGTAGAAAAATCATCGTCTCCAGTATTGGTGACGGAGGAAAACTTGTTGAACTTGCCCGAAACAGTTGAAATTACGAGGTGGCGAACGCGAAAGCTTACTTCAGAATGTGCCGCATCGAGGTTCCATGTAGTACTTGCCATGTTTTTTTAAATTTAGGATGTGTGAAACAATTACATCAAAACAAGGTGTTTTGAATTTAGTTGTTGCAACACCTATTTTTTTAACTGCAATTTCAACTGCCGCTCTGTTTTTTCGAAACGCAGCCTGGTATTTGAAATCGCAAACCGATATTTTCAGGGGCTGTGATGGAGTCGCACCCAGCGCCATGGCCAACAAAAGTATTGCGGTGTATTTCATGAAAAATTGAATTTGTGGTATTTCACGTCAAGCAGCCTAAACAAAAGCTGCGCTGCCGCGTTTCTCCCAGCAATGAAAAATTTCGAAAAAATCCGCACGCTCGGTGACCTCAAGAAGTCAAGGTACCAGCCCCGCTCTGTAAAAGACGAACTTCGTTCCAACCTCATAGAAAAGATCAAAGGTAAAGAAGACATCTTTCCCGGCATTTATGGCTTTGACGATACGGTGATCCCGGATGTGGAAAGGGCTGTCTTGAGCCGCCACAATATTTTGCTGCTCGGTTTGCGCGGACAGGCCAAGACCCGCATCGCCCGGATGCTGGTACACTTGCTCGACGAGTATGTACCGATAGTGGCAGGGAGCGAGCTCAACGACGACCCGATGGCGCCCATCAGCCGTTGGGCAAAGGACCTGATCGCAGAAAAAGGCGATGCGACGCCCATTGATTGGCTGCACCGCGATGCACGCTACGTGGAAAAACTGGCAACCCCCGACGTGAGCATCGCCGACCTGGTGGGCGATGTCGACCCGATCAAGGCCGCCAACTTGCGCCTTCCCTATTCTGACGAACGTGTTATCCATTTCGGACTGATCCCGCGCGCGCACCGCTGTTTGTTCGTCATCAATGAACTGCCCGATTTGCAGGCACGCATCCAGGTTTCCCTGTTTAATGTACTGCAGGAGGGCGACATGCAAATCCGCGGCTTCAAGCTACGGCTGCCGCTCGATGTGGAATTTATTTTCACCGCCAACCCGGAAGACTATACCAACCGGGGCAGCATCATTACGCC
>CAYVPM010000717.1:0-3019 GCA_964453475.1 uncultured Saprospiraceae bacterium
CATCAGCGTTGCTGAGCTGGTCGCGGTTGGCTTCGAATATCAACTTGTATTTCATCATGTCGTCGTAGTAGTGCTTGGCAATTTTGCTCAGGCTTTCACCTTTCACCACAGTGTGCTTGGTGTAGAACGATGGGTTGTCTACTTGGACATCAACGGCAATATCGCTTGGGTTGGCGCCGCCAACCGCTTTGATTGCGTCCCAAAGTTGGTCTTTTTCGTGGTTGAAGCTGACGCGGCCCCACATGCGTAGAACGCCATCGCTTTCTTCGATTTTGCCGTCGCGAACGCCCAGTTGCTCACCGAGCGCGAGCACACTTGCATATTTATCTTTTAATGCCATGTTTTTTTTGAAAAATTAGAGTGATGTAAAAATGGTTAATGAACGTGTTTATGACGGAATGCGCCAAAATAGTCACACGTATTGTGCGTCAAAGTTACAAAATATGGGGCAGGTTAAAGAAAAAAATTTTTCTTAACCCGCATATTCAGCGCGTTACGGCACCCGAATCAGCTTCCCAGCCCCCGTACCTGCTGCCGACTCAATTTTGTAGAACAACAGGCCACTTATCCCTTGCCCTTGAAAATCAATTTCAAAGGCATTGAAACCTTTAGGAAATGTTTTACGCTGCTCCAACAAAAGCTGCCCGTTACCATCCATGAGTTTCAAGCTTGCATCACCTGGTTGAGGCATGAAAAACGCAAGGCTTGTCTTGTCAGAAAATGGATTGGGTTGGGGCGGATATACCTGGAATTGGCCTGGGGCAGAGAATTGGAGCGCCACAGCATGTCGCTGGCCGTTGGTTTCCGCGCTATAGGCTTCTGCCTGGGTAATACTGCTGTTTATCGACAACATTTGGTGTAAATAGCCATTTTCCGTGACCCTGCAGCGCAGCCAGAATGCGGCGGCGTCCCTTTTATCACATGCCACAGTGATGGCATCTTTTTCTGGAAAATGCGCAAAAAACTCCTGGCGCATATTTTCTCCCGGAATAATTTCCAACAACTCTAGGCCATGTAGCTTCAGGGTAAACTGGTAACCGAGCAATGATTCCGCCGACTGAATTCCCAGGTTGAATTCTTCCCCAAACTGCCAGTACTTTTGCCCGGGCGCATCTGCCACAAATATTATGGGTTCCGGCCCGGTCCCCCGGGACACGGCATCAGCATTCGCGTTGGCGACCGCAGTGTTGTTGACATCCCCGATTTTTACAGCGATAAAATCTGCATCTGCCAGGCTGGTTTGCAAGTTAGCCGACGCTATATTTTCAGGAAAATCGGCTTGAAATGGATTGTCAGGGTTGAGGAATGTATAAGCCTTGTCCACAAAACGCCAGCTCGTGTTGTTGGGCAAGCTGTTGTATATCCCCAGAATCAGCTTTCTGAGTTCAATAATATCGAAAGAGGTGATGGAATTGGAATGGTTGGCATCTGCGGCGATCATTTTATAAGGCGAGTCCAGCGGTTTTATCCCCAGGATATGTTTGGTGATCTCCACCAGGTCGAAGGTGGTGACGCCATTCAATGGATTGTCGTCTTTTGTGGGTGTGAGCGACACGTTTTGTGCCATTGGAACGGCAGGGAACTCGAAATTACCGCTACTGTCGCTTTGAAGGAGGAAGCTGAATGCTGGTGCGAATGGACTGCTGCCCGCTAATTCAAGCGCAGCAGCCTCCACGCCTTGTGAAGTTTCAGTGGCCAATTTACCAGAAACCTGCACGGAAGCCCCGCAAACACCTAGTTTGTCTTGCACCACGATGATGGTTTCACAATAATCGGCGTTGCCGGCAAGGTCCATAGACCAGAGCTCTACTGGTTGGCTTCCAATTTCGGAACAATCGAAAGTAATGCTCGTGACTGGGTTGCCCGCGGCATCCAGCGGAAATCCATTGCCGGCGCCCGACCTGCGGATGCCGAGTTTTAGGAAAGCACTGGGCGTACAGTTGTCGTCGGTGTATTGCAGGAAATCACTGGCCCAAAGCTGCAACATGCCGACAGCGGTAATGGTCCCGCTCAAGCCATTGGTACAAACAACAGTGGGGGGGCTTGCAGTCCTGAACATTGATGCCGTATTCACAAGTGCTTTCGTTGGTACATCCGTCCTCCACCAGCCATTTGATTTTATGGCGGCCATAAGGCAGCTCCGGAAGGATGCCGGGCAGTCCAGAGAGGTTGCCGGGATTGGGCAGTTGGGCGGCGGTTTTCCATTGGACGGCAGCGGTACGCTTGTTGCCCACCACAGTTTCGTGGATGGAAAAATTGTACTTCTGGTTTGGCGGCACCGACCTTGAATCAAAAGCGCGCAAAGTGCCGCCGCTGAAATTGGGGTTAAAAGCATTGTTGTAGTACACCATGCCCGCCGGCGGCGGATTGTTGCTGCTTACGACGGTTTCCATGTTGCCATTGTTGTCCATATCGAGGAAAAGCTGGTAGCGGAACCTGACATTGGCGCCTGTACACGCGTCATATGCAGTGATGGACAAATTGGAAGGACCTTCACATAGATCGTGTTTCGATGTTGCCGGATCCCACCAGGCCGGGTCGTTCCAGAGCGCTGCGTTGTTGGCTGTCAAGTCACAAACTTTTAGGGTTCCTTGCGGACAATTTTCAATGATGGGATCCTTGGTGTCGAACACGAGGATCATTTGTTTGTAGGAATAACAATTGGCGTTCTGATCCCAAAAAATACTGTAATTCGTTGCGGCAGAATCGGTTGGGTTTATAAAGGTATAAGTAGGCGACCAAGGGGCAGGGGTTCCTAATGGTGAGATGATCGGGCCGGGCAGCACAAATGGCCGTATCTGGCTTATGTCTGGGTTGGGAATGGCGATACAGCCCCCATTTGGGTTGTAAGTACACCAATTGATTATTTTCCAATGCCGGTCAATGCGGTAACAACCTTCCGGCACTACCGTGAACACTTCATCCTCGTAAGAAAGCCCGATGAGCTCGCAGTCTTCATAATGGAGGGTCGGCTCGCCATAGTTGCCCGTGCCGTTGCAGGTGTTTACGATTTTATCGT
>CAYVPM010000718.1:0-3018 GCA_964453475.1 uncultured Saprospiraceae bacterium
GTTCTCATCACAAAACAGCTTTTGAGCAGCTTCAATAGTGATGGGGGGCTTTGTCTGGCGCGCCTTTTGGAATTTTTCAAAGGCATTTACCTGTGTCAACACCTCATTCACCGCAATCCGCTTCCTGGCCATTTCTTCCAGGCAGATGCCAAGCCTGTTCCTTTTTTCCGCTTGCTTATTAACAGCATCTGCTTTGCTCGCGTCTATTTTTTGCGCAACAGCATCACGCGCGGCAAAATATTTTTTTTCGGCATCTGCCAATGCTGCGCGCAACTGTGCTGCTTGTTCCAGGAGCTTCGGATCGATGCCTTCAAGGTTCCAGGCATTCACCGAACCCATGGATTCGAACAAGGTGAGGGCCTTGCTTTTTTCAGACAGGTAAAATGCCAGGCGCATTGTTTTTTCCTGCTCGCCAGTGTTCTGGCGCAGGATATGTTGGACATATATGCTGCGTTCATAAAAATGGAACGAATTTGCCTGTATCAATTGGCGCGCCTCCGCGTCGGCAAGCACAGCCCGGCAATAGTCGAGATAACGGTCGATGAGCAGCGACAAGGCTTCTGCTCTTTCCAGGTATAACAGTTCGCCAGTATTGAAATATCCTGCCAGGGAACATTCCAGGTACACCTTGGAAGCATCAAGTAAAGTTTTGCGCTGGGAAATGCCCTCAAACTCATTCCGTACCCCAAGCAGGGTCAATGCTGAATCAAACAGCATGGCGTTCCCCATATCCCAATGCATAGCATCCAGCAAGGGGTCAAGCAGCGCATAAAACGTGCTGGGTCTCATTTTGTCGCAACCCAGCACCAGAAAAGCAGAATCAATAGCGTTAGTCGAAAGTACCGGGTTCGGGGTGTTGGACCTGCTATACGCGGAGGCCAAATTAATAAAACCTTTCCCTGAGGTCCAATGCCCTTCCTCATACACCTGCCTCGACATAGCGATTGATTTTTGGGCCCACACAAACGCGCTGTCAGCCTTTCCTTCCATTATCCATATACCAGCTTGGTTGCTGTACAGGTCGATGAGCAAATCGTTCAATTTTTCATTTTCATTCGGTTTTCTTTTTAAACAAAAATTTATGGCCTGGATCACAATGGCTTTTGCCTTGGCAAATTCTCGCTTTTTTAGATACGCTGCACCTTTGTTCTGCAGGATAGCCACATGAATTTTGCCTGTTTTGACTTTATCCTTGTCAATAAGGTTCCAGGAGGCCAAGGCGATGTCGAACCAGACAAGGGCTGAATCGGGCCGCTCAGCGGCCAGGAATACCCCCGCCAGGTTGTTTTGAACAGAAGCTATGGAAACCCACTCAGGGTTCTTCTTGAATGCGCCGAGCCGCTGAAGCGCCAGGCGGCAATAGCTTTCTGCCAAATAGTACTCGCCCAGGTAGCCTTGCACCTGGCCGAGATTGCCCCAGGAATGTGCCACTTCCACACCTTCCGGGTTGATTTTAAGGCGCATCGCAAGGGCTTTTTCATGGTATTCCAGCGCCTTGCGGTACTCACCCGCCTCGGTATGGGAAAGGCCCAAATTGTTGTACGATTGGGAAATATCGCTCAGATTAAGCGGGTTTTGCTTCTCCCGGATGGCCAAAGAGGCTTCGTACCAATAGATGGCCATTCGCTGGTCGCCAGAAAAATAATAATTGAGCCCTCGGCTGTGCAAGGCGGCAGCAACCTGTGCCGATTCTTCCCCAAAGGCCGCCTTGTAAATATAATAAGCGGTGTCAATCTGACCCGCCGCATAATCAAAGCCATTGATTTGGATGGTAAATTTTATTTTTTTCATGATTTCATTGGCTTTTGTCGTATCCCCAACCTGGGCGCGGGCGCAAGGCAGGGCAACAACAGCAACAAAAACAAGGAGCATGGAAATCGGGCGGTAGTACATCGGTAACTGCATTCTTTTATGAAGGAATAATGTTGTGTTTTGGAAAGAGCAGTTATCAACCAATAAAGTAATCTGATTTTTTTCGGTTATAGGTTACATTATTGAAACGAGAGGCCTCTATCCCTGTAAGTTCAACAATAGTACAGAAAAGATGAAAGAAAAAAAAATCTCATGCGAACACATTGAAGACTGGCTTCAGGGCAAGCTTTCCGTCGAAGATAGTGAGGCCATGGAGCAAGCCGTACAGGCCAACTCCGACCTGGCCAACATGGTGGCCGACTATTCCCTGGCCCTTGCATCCATCAGATGCTATTCCGAGCAAGAAATGGGCGAAAAAATAAAACGATGGGACAAAAAACTGCCGCCGGCACAAGCAGCGCCCCCGCCAGTCCCATTCAGTTTCACCGTTTGGCTGCTGGTGCTGTTGTTCTGCACTTTTGGCGCCGGTTCGCACGGCTCCCGATCCAGGCCGGAAAAGCCAATCATCACCCCAAACCCAGCGCCCACAAATTTGCCGCAAACGATGGCGCGAGCAACAATGGCGCAAACCCGGATGCCGTCTTTGAAAGCAAGCAAACGCCAGCATATTAGGAGCAAAGCAAATCTAAAAGCCCCAATAAGGCTGCCTGTTGAACAACCTTATTACACAATAACCGGAACAGGCAATATCAAAAACATGTGGGACCTCGAAGATCGGGTAAGCACACTTGGTTTTTGGGTAGATAAAAAGAAACGAAACTATAAAGACGGAAATTTTGAGATTGTAGCCTTCCCGCCTAATTATGAATCCGGCACCTGGATGCGCGAAATGTTCGCACCGCCGGAAAATATTTCCAGTTTCTGTATGTCGGTAAAAATAAATAAAAACTATATGTAACTTGGTCGCTCTAAACAAAAAACCAGTGGTCCTTGATTTTTCCCCAAAGCCTGAACCATTTCAAACGTCCGACAATTTTGGACTCAAATAAACCTATGGAAAATCAGGAAATAAACGACAAAAAACTTTTGGCAGCTTTACAAAAGGGCGATGGAGATGAGTATGAATGCGCGCTTGAATACATTTACCTTACCTTTAAGACGGCCGCCCAAACCGCTATTGAGCGCATTGGTGGCGTCGAAGATGAC
>CAYVPM010000719.1:0-3013 GCA_964453475.1 uncultured Saprospiraceae bacterium
TACATGCTCGGCAGTTTTTTCTTGATATGCTCCGGGGCATTGGAGATATGTTCCTTGATCCAGGCGATATCGAGGAACACGCCTTTGTGCGGGCTTCCCCTGCCGGCTTTTATCTCCCGGACGATGCAGCGGGCGACGTGGTCGCGGGTCAACAATTCCGGCGGCCTGCGGGCATTGCGGTCTCCCTGGGTGTAGCGCCAACCTTCGGATTCGTTGTCTGCCGTTTGGTTTTTGTACAGATCCGGGATGTCGTCAAACATAAACCGGCGATTGTCCTTATTGAGCAAAATCCCGCCTTCTCCCCGTACCGCTTCGGTGACCAAAATTCCCTGAACGCTTGGCGGCCAAACCATCCCCGTTGGGTGGAATTGCAAAAACTCCATGTCGATCAATTCAGCGCCGGCGTGGTAGGCCAAGGAATGGCCGTCGCCGGTGTATTCCCAACTGTTGCTGGAAATTTTATAAGCCCGGCCAACACCGCCCGTTGCCAACACCACAGCTTTGGACCTGAATACTTTGAACCTGCCACGGTCGCGGTCATAACCAAAGGCGCCGATCACGCGGTCGCCGTCTTTCAGCAGCGAAATAATCGTGAATTCCATGTGCACTTCTATGCCCTGGTGGATGCCGTGATCTTGCAAGGTTCGAATCATTTCCAGGCCCGTCCGGTCGCCAACATGCACCAACCTGGGATATTTATGCCCGCCAAAATTCCGTTGCAGTATTTTCCCGTCCCTGGTCCGGTCGAACAAAGCGCCCCAGGCTTCCAGTTCGCGCACCCTTTCCGGCGCTTCTTTGGCATGAAGCTCCGCCATGCGCCAATTATTGAGGTATTGCCCGCCGCGCATGGTATCGGTAAAATGCACCTTCCAGTTGTCTCTTTCATCCACATTTGACAAAGAGGCTGCAATACCCCCCTCTGCCATCACCGTATGCGCTTTCCCCAAAAGGGATTTGCAGATTAGACCAACAGATATGCCTTCAGAAGCTGCCTCGATGGCAGCCCTCAAGCCTGCGCCACCAGCGCCGATCACCAGTACATCGTAGTCGAGCGTATCGTATTGTATCATAGCAGGATTTTCCAGTCTGTCCAAATGCCCATAGCGCACATCCGGATGTAAATGTCTGAGAAGGCAACGGAGAACAAACTCATCCAGGCCCAACGCATGTGCTTTTCATTGAAACAGGTCACGCACATATAGGCCTTGCGCCGCAAGGGGGAGCCTGACAAGCGGTCCAAAATACCACCTACCACATGCCGCAGAGAATGGCAACCCAAGGTGTAACTGCTCAGCAACACAACATTGAGGCCCAACACCAGGGTGCCTACCCCGATGCCAAAATTTGTATTGCCCGTGACGGGATCAGTGAACCACATTGCTTTCCAAACATCGTAGGCAAGAATGAACAGGAAGCCAAGGGCAATAAAAACAAAATAGCGGTGGATATTTTGCAGAAAAAGGGGAAACGAAGTTTCACCTGTGTAGCGCTTTTTTGATTCCGAAACGGTGCAGGATATGGGGTCGGCAAAAAACGCCTTGTAATAGGCGCCCCTGTAATAGTAGCAGGTGAGCCTGAAAAGTCCTGGCGCCCACAAAACGAGCAGGGCAGGGGAGAAGGGAAGCCATGCTGGCCACCATCCGGGTTTTGGCCCGAACAAGCTGTGTGGAGAGTCCCCATAAATTTCTGGTGAATACAAGGGCGACAGATAAGGCCCTGCAACGTAATGTGTCCCTTGCAAGGCGGCCCAGGTGGTGTAAATCACGAAGGCCGATAAAATCGTGAAAACCGCAATTGGGCTGACCCACCAGGCATCCCTGCGCGCCGTGTGGCCGAAGCCTTGCTTTGTCTTCGATAAGGTTGCTTCCGACATAAAACCTGTACTAAAAGGTTAAGAGAATTTGTCGTTGATGTTTTGTTGGCCAATAAGAAATGGCCAGTGCAAAAGAAGCAACTGAAAATTGAATAAACAAATATTGGCGGCTAAATATTTTAATGCGCAGTTTGTGCGTGAAATATTATTCCGACTCTAAGGCTTAAAGCCTGACTATTTTTTCTGCAAAACGCCGCCCTTCCTGCGCTCCTGTCAAAATATACACACCCGAGCCCATGGCTGTTAAATCCAGCAGTGCCTTGTTTTCAGTGAACTGCAATTCAGTTGCCAGTACCAATCGACCATCTGCGGCAAACAACTTTATCGGCAATCTACCCTCGTATTCCATTTCAAATTGAACCACACTTTGGGTAGGGTTTGGAAAAACCCTGAAAGTATAGGTGCTGTCTTGCGCCGAAGGCTTTGAAAAATATTGTTCTGCAAAACCCAAGGCTGCTGTCCCGATCTCGATCCCGATCAATCGTCCGGGAATATCGTCCATTGGCGGGTGAATGCCGCCGTAAATCCTGGAAAGGCTGCATTGGTCGGATGCGTCGCGGTAGGTAGCCCATTGTAATGTTATGTCCTGACTGGGCCCGTCTTCAAATACCAGGTACTGATTTTTTGGGCAAAAAAACGTCCCTAGGCCGCCGGGGAAAAATGGGTCGCCAGTAAATGCTGTCAATACTTCTGCAGCGGCGCGGCTGAAGGTGGAATGCCCCGAAACATAACCCGCAAATGGCGGGGTCACAAAACTTGGCCGCTGGTAAGGCCACCATCCCTTGGCGCGTGTCCAACCCACACCTGCCACCTCGTTCATGGGGTTGGTGATAAAGCCGGGGCCTCTCCAGGCTTTTACTTTTATATCTCCCAAAAACTGCCCGACTACCCCCGCAAGCGGGTCGCCAGCCGTGATCACCTCAATAAATCCGGGAATTAACGGTAAGCCGGCTGCGGAAAAATTCGGCTGAGTGGAGTCGGAGCATTGTCCGGATTCAGCCATGGCACGAATGGCGGAAACAGGCCTCATGCTATCGTACCAACCTTTGATGCTCCAGGCTGTAATGGCTGCGTCGTGCATGGCGCCCTTTCAGGCGGGCGATTTCATTGGCTTCGATGGAATATTCCAGGGCCTTTTCC
>CAYVPM010000720.1:0-3009 GCA_964453475.1 uncultured Saprospiraceae bacterium
TCACGTTGTTGTCCGTTTTGTTGAAATTGTAAAACGTTTCCAGGAACCATCGTTTGGTGATTGGTTCGGTGTACAACAGGCTGGATTTCAGTTGTTGCGCCTTATTGTCGTTTTCGTTGGATTGCTGTACGGCGCCAGCGACAAGGCTGTTGGCGGAGAATAAATTTTCCGACCCATTGGTGTTGCTGAAGTTGTAACCTCCGCTAATGGCAAATGAGCGGCCTTTTTTCTTGAATTTGTGCCGGAATATGCCAGATGCTGTAATCCGCGAGTTGTCGCCCTGGTCAGTATTGTTGAGGTTCAGGTTGTTGATCGGGATGCCGTTTTCATCGGAGAAAATTTGCCGTTGGAAGTTTGAGCCATCCGAATTTCCTATCCTGCCACTGGCTTTTACGATGATCAGGTTTGTAGAGTCGATTTTGTATTCCAGGCGGGTGGAGATGCCGTGACTGCCCCGGAAATCAGTCTTGCTGGTGGTATCGGCGTTAAAAAAAGTGGTGTCGGTGAGGAATGTTTGGCGGTTGGTGTACTGATCGAGGTTCAAGTCCGACTGGTTGTAGAAATAGCTGACGTTGTATTTTGTCTTTTTATTTTCAAAATTGTAGTTCGTTCCTGCTCCAAAATTTTTGGTAAATCCCCGGCCATCGAACCAGGAGATCGGCACATCGCCGTCGCCGCCCATCGAATAGTATCGGCCTTGCCCGAAGCCGAAGTCGCCGTTGTCCTGATCCCGGAAAGTGTTTTGTCCTTTAAATTCGCCGTAATCTTCCCAGTTCACACCTGTCTGGTTGATGTTGTTGCCGTAACCAATGAAGGAGAGCTGTTCTTTTTCATTGAACCGGTTGTAGCTGGCCCTCCCAGCCCAGCGTTCTTCGGTGCCCACGGCTGCCGTCACCTTTCCAAAAGCGCCTTTTTTGTATTCGGCCTTCAGTTCCAGGTTCATCGCTTTGTCTTTCACCCCGTCGTCTATGCCGGTGAGTTTTGCCTGTTCTGATTTTTCGTTGTACACCTGGACTTTGGATATGGTTTCCGCACCCAGGTTTTTGGTGGCAGCTTTCGGGTCGCTGCCGAAGAAGGTTTTCCCGTCCACATATACCGTCTTCACGTCTTTGCCCTGGGCTTTGATATTGCCTTCGGCATCCAGTTCAATGCCGGGTAGGCGCCGAAGCAGGTCTTCCACGGTGGAGCCGGGCGGCACTTTGAAAGTAGTGGCATCGTATTCGATGGTATCGCCGCGAATCCGGAGCGGTGCTTTGGCTGTTTTGATGACCACTTCCATCAATTCATTGGAAATGGGCTTTATGTTGATGGCTCCAAGGTCGTTGGTTTCTTCGGATGATATTTTCAAATGTTGCTGGTAGGGCAAGTATCCGATGTAGGATATTTTGAGCAGGTACTCCTGGTTTTTTACATTTCTAAAGGAAAACGCCCCTTTTTCATCGCTCCTCGTGAAATTCTCCAGGGTGGTGTCTTTGACGTTGAGCAACATGACGGTGGCGTAGGCCAGTTGATTGCCCAGGGTGTCCAGGGCACTACCCTTGATGCTGACACGGGAAGGGTTTTGGGAAAAAAGTGCTTGGGAAAGGAAAAACAGCAGCGCCAGGGTAGGGAAGACTCTTTTCATAAGTTGGGCAGTAGTTGATGTGTTTGGTTAACCGAGAGTAGGTGCAATCTAACGCAAGAATGTTGCAAGGCATTCAGCGTTATACTAAATGGCAATAGTAATGCCTAAAAGGTTGCACGGAAAATACCTTCGACCAATCGAGCAGATACGGCAACCATCCACTGGATTATCTCGATAACAATATCGGAAGAAATCAAAATCTGGGTGTAGATGCCTGTTGTCAGGTCAGCCTGTTGGAAGGCAGGGAGTAGAGCAACAAGGTGTTTTCGCCAAAATACTCTTTGAAGGCAAGCGCAAAGGTGCCAGGGTTGGAAAAACCAACCAGTTCAGAAATGGCATTGGGCGTTCCGGCACGTTTTTCGAGCAGGATTTTTGCTTTTTCGAGTCGCAGTTCCCGTATCAATTGCACTGGTTCCTTTCCCGTGAGCACTTTCAGTTTTTTTGTAAAGTGCGTTTTACTCAGTTGCATTTTCCGGGCCATTTCGTCGGCCATAAAATCGGGGTTTGCCAGATTCTGCTCAATCATCAGCACGATTTGCTGCAGGAATGGATCCTGCAGCTGGATTTTGTTGTCGGTAAAATAAAGCTGCATAAAGCGATTGAACCCTTCATGTTGCACTTTCCGGGCATCCAGGAGTCGCTGCACCGAGGCATCGAATTCATCATCTATCACCGGGCGGGAGAACCACACGTCGGCGCCTGCGCGCAAGGCGTCCAGTTTGCCTTCATTGCCAAATTTATCGGTCAACAATACCACCGGTACATGGTTGGTGCGCTCCGACAGTTTGATCTGCCGCGCCACTTCGATACCCGATTGGCCGTTCAGCAGGGCATCGCAGACAACCAGGTCGGGCAGCATGTCGTTGGCCAGTTGCAAGCCTTCGTTGGCTGTCCGCGCCGTTTCGATTTGAAAACGATCGGACAGCAAGGATTTAAGGTACAAAACTACCTGGCGGTTCGGCTCAATCAACAAGGCGATTTGTTCGGGTTTTGGGCCGAGGTAAACCGTGTACTGATCGTCTTTCAAGTCGGTTTCAGGGCTGTTTTGGGTAGCTGCAATGATTTGCTGGGTTGCGTTGTCTTCCGCTTCCTGGCGCATGTTCGCCTGTAAGATTTCCCATTCAAGTTCCTTTTTCTTCAATACGCCCTCCCATTTTTTGTTTGAGCGAATCAAGGCAAGAAAAAGGAAAAGCAGAATGGCGGCCAAAACGCCGGCTAACCCGAATGCCTGCTTTTTTTCAAGTTTGATGTATTTTGACTGCTCCGAGGCTTCCAGCGTCCGCAAGGTGCTGAGTGAGTCGAATTGCTGCTGCATATTCAGGGACTCCTGCCTGCGTTCCCGCGCCTGGATGGAATCCTTGGCCTGTGGAACGAGAATGTCTGGC
>CAYVPM010000721.1:0-3008 GCA_964453475.1 uncultured Saprospiraceae bacterium
TCAACCTATGTGTTCTAAGCGATGGCCCATAGTGCATTATTTTTCACCACATAGCGCACATAGTCCACATAGTTTTTTGGGCTTTGCGCGCTATGTGATCTATGTGCGCTATGTGGTAAAGGAGAAATGAACCTTATTTCGAAAACAGTACACATAGAATTGACTTCTTCGAAGTCGGTACACAATATGCGGATAGTCAATAAAGCAACAATAGATTATGCCATACTTAGATGCATATTCAGGAAACTGGACCTCAATTCAAGCCAGACATTTAATGAGGCGAGCCACCTTTGGACCTTCCATCCAAATGGTAAATACAGCCATTAATTTAGGGCTAAATGGTACGATTGATAAACTTTTCGAGCCATTGCCTATGCCTAGCCCGCCATTGAAATCCATTCCTGACGGCACAGGAAACAACCAACTCAATGACCCCGGTGCAGATTATGGGGAGACCTGGGTGAATGCTGCCCCTTTTCCGAATGTCAATCCACCAATGTACCGCAACAGGATTCTTCGGTCAAGAAGCAAATCACTCTATTCCTGGACAATATTACAAATGCATTACTCCGAAATCTCTATCCGGGAGAAATTGGCTTTGTTCTGGCACAACCATTTTGTCGTTGCGGATGGTACCATTGCGCATAGGGAGTATTTGTATTACAAACTTCTACGAAGTTTTGCGCTTGGCAATTTTAAAACGTTGGCAAAAGAGATAAGCATTGATACAGGTATGCTTTTGTACCTGAGCGGGGCTGAAAACACCAATGTTGCCCCAAATGAAAACTATTCAAGGGAATTATTGGAATTATTTACCATCGGAAAAGGTGAATTGGCAGCTCCTGGTGACTACACCAATTATACGGAAGACGATGTCATATCAATGGCAAAAGTACTTACCGGGTGGCAAGTGTCTCCAATTTCCAATGCGAATACCTTGACTGCGCAGTTTTCAGCAAATAGACATACCCAGGGTGACAAACAATTGTCCTTTCGATTCAACAATGCTGTCATTTCAGAAAATGGTGCTCAGGAATTTAGAGATTTAATTGATGTCATTTTCCAGCAAGATGAATGTTCGCGTTTCATCATGCGGAAATTGTATCGTTGGTTTGTCCATCATGAGATTACAGCAGCGATAGAAACAAATGTTATTGAACCTTTAGCGCTTATTCTGAGAAACAATAATTACGAAATTGTTCCTGCATTAAAAGTTCTTTTAAAATCGGAGCATTTTTATGCATCAACGGCTTGTATGATTAAAAGTCCGGTTGATTTGATCATGTCCGCTTCAAGAGGATTAGGTATACATCCACCACAAGGGGAAGTAGAAGACGAATATGACCATGCTTATCATTTCTATGCCATGAGTGCCGACTTGGAGCAAGCACTTTTTTATCATCCCAATGTTGCAGGTTGGAAAGCCTATTACCAGGAGCCTCAATTTGACAAACTGTGGATCAATAATCTATTGCTTCCCAAGCGCCACGAATTCTGCAGGCTAATGGTAGAAGGGGGAAGTTTCAGCTTTAACGATGTGAATTATAACATTACTTCTCTTGTCCCTGTATTAGATATTGTAAATAATATACCCGGCGTCGATGACCCAAATATTCTGATCAATAAGTTGGCAGAAATAATGTTCAACTATCCAATAACTGCCAACCAATTGAGCAGCTTAAAAGAAATACTTATACCCGGGCTACCTGATTTTGAGTGGACGGTAGAGTATTTTGAATACATTGCCGATCCTTCGAATGTGGCGCTTGCAGCGTCTGTAGAGCATAAATTGAAAAACTTATTTTCTGTCATGGTAAGAATGTCAGAATTTCAAATAATGTAAATAAAAAAGGCAACAATGAAAAGAAGAGATTTCATTAAAACCTCGGTTCTTGCTTCCATTCCGCTTACTTTGGGTGGGTTTCCATTATTTGCCTTGAGCAGATCCAAAATTGCGTTTTCTGGCAGTGACAATGACAAAATATTGGTGTTGGTTCAACTGCAAGGTGGAAATGATGGATTATCAACCATTTATGATGCTGCGCAGTATGCCAATTTACAAGCTGTACGGGGAAATATTATTTTACCCGAAAACTCCATTATTAATTTCCACAATCAATACGGTTTTCATGCTGCCATGCAGGGCATGAAAGATGTGTGGCAAATGGGGCAATTGGGAATCGTGCAAAATGTAGGTTATCCTAATCAAAATCGTTCTCATTTTAGGTCAACTGATATTTGGAATTCTGCTTCAAGTGCAGAAACGTTTGATAGCACCGGCTGGATTGGACGACTCTATGACCTTAATCATTCCGCCTATCCAAATGGTTATCCAAATACAGATTTCCCGCATCCACTTGCTCTGACAATGGGGAAAATTGTATCGGAAACATGCCAGGGAATTAATGCTAATTATAGTTTGTCATTATTGGATCCTTTCAATCCTGGCACTGCTTTGGTCAGTGCCGGCGGTGATATTCCCGCTAACTGTTTTGGAGATGCCTTGACTTTTGTAAATGATACTGTTTCACAGACAAATGCATTTGCATCTGTAATCAGTGCTGCCGCCAATGCAGGCAATAATTTATCCGCAAAGTGGAATAACCTGGATACAGAACTTTCCAAAAAATTAAAAAATGTTGCCCGGTTGATTTCCGGAGGATTGCAAACAAAGATTTATGTCGTGCAAATTGGTGGATTTGACACGCATGATAACCAGGTTGTTGATGGTGCAACAACGACAGGAATACACAATGAACTACTTCGAGAACTTTCGGATGCCATATGCGCTTTTCAGGATGACCTTAATTTACTGAATGTTAGTGATAGGGTAATCGGAATGACCTATTCAGAATTTGGCAGAAGGATTCGCTCCAATGGAGCCTTGGGAACCGACCACGGAACAGCAGCACCCATGTTTTTATTCGGCTCCTGTGTAGAAAATCAAATATTGGGCGACCATCCGGAGATTGACACGCAAGTCGGGATTGAGGACGGCGTGCCGATGC
>CAYVPM010000722.1:0-2999 GCA_964453475.1 uncultured Saprospiraceae bacterium
CGGGCAAGAGAATTTCCTCCAGAGATTGCAGCGCTCCGTGAGTGGTGACCGTACCATGCAATGTCTTGATTTTCAAATAATTGCCTGCGCTTTTAATAAAATAAATCTCTGCATAATTGAGCTTGTGAAAGCCCCCGGTTTGGTCTTTGACTAAAAAAAAATCGGTGCTTGGCATGGGTCAGTTTTGGTATTGGGAAAACAGGTGTATTGACTTTATTAAATGTTGCTACAAAGAAACAATTTTGTTTCGAATTGGGTAAACAACAATCACATTAATGAATGCCAATTCAGGTATTACTCTCGATAAAGCTTTTCACTGAATAGCCATGCATTGGTTTTGGGCACAGCCATGCAGCATATTTTAATGGATTCAGAAGGGGAAACCAACCGCCAAATTGGGATTAAAATCCAAAGGCTGCATCTTGGAAATCAAATTTTTGACCCAATAAGAGTTGGTGTCCGGGTCTTTGTAAGGCGTTCGCAGCGGCAAGCCGAAATCAAGCCGTATCACAAAATAGCTGAAATCGCCCCGGATGCCGAAGCCTGTGCCCAGCGCAATGTTTTTGTAGGAATCCCAGCGCAGTTGTGAGCCAGGCCGCTCCGAATTGTTGCGCAGTGTCCAAATATTGCCGCCATCAACAAATATTGCCCCTTTGAAATAGGAGAATATCGGGAACCGGAGCTCTCCATTGAACTCGAAACGGAAATCGCCCGCCTGAAAGAACGGCTGTGTCCTTACTTGCTCCCCTGTAGAATCCAATTCCAGGTAGCCCCCCGGCCCAATCTCCCTGATCCTGAAAGCGCGAATACTGTTCGGCCCGCCGACAAAAAACTGCTTCACATAAGGCATCGTTCTGCTGTCGCCAAAAGGAACACCTACCCCGATACCAACACGAACTGCGCCGATAATCTCCTTGGAAAAATTTCGGGTATAAACGCCGTCCTGATCGACGCGCCAGAATTGGGAAAAACTCAGGTCGCCCACTTTCCATTCCTCTTTCCCAAAGGCTGCCCCCCAGGCACGGTTGGCCGCCAAAACCTCCAGGCCGGAAAGCTCTCCGTTAAACCGGTACGTCCAGCGCTCGCCAAAACTGTTCATCCTGCTGGTGTAGTTGTAGTTGAATGAGCGCAACAAAAAGCTGGTAAACAGTTGATTGTCAAAGCTGAGCCGCAAGAAGGTGCTGGGCATAAGTCTTGCCGCAAAACGCGGGCGCAATACTTCTACCCCAATATGGTCCCAGGAATAATGATGATGCGTATTGGGCCGCAAGCTGTAGCCAAACGAGGCGTTGAACAGGTTGTACTGGTAAAAATCCGTGACCTTCAGGTAGTCATAGTTCGTCGCGATCCTTGCGGTCGCACTGTTGCGCATTTGTTGATAAAACTGCCCCGAAATCCATGTCTTTTTACCAAAATGTGCCTTGTGCATCATCCGCCAAACGCCCAGGTAATCAAAAAAGCGCGGCAAAGCGAGTTCGTTCTGAATCCTGAATTCCTGGGCATAAATCAGACGGTTGGCAGAAATGTCGAACTCAATGTTGTAATTGGCAGTACTGCGCAAGTTTTCGGCCCCCCGGAACAAATTTCGGTTGTTGATAACCCCATAAGGCGAAAAACCGATGAGGCCCCCGTTGAGGGAGCTGTAGTTGAAATCAGCTGCGCCCCCGATTGTCAGGCGTTTGTTTGGAGACAGGTTGATGACGACATTCATCAGCCCATCCTGGGTAGAATCCTGCACCGGCCGCACAGATACAAAACGATAAACACCCAGGCTGTTGAGGCTGCGCAAGGTTTGATCGAAATCTTTTTGGTTGTACAATTGGCCAGGCCGAATGGCAATGGTTTTGTAAATACGGTCGGGGCGCACAAAGAACTTGGGCTCAACGGCCGCAAAATACACCCCGTTTATGCTGGTGTCGCGGCGCAAACCCGTCACCTCCGGCACCACGCCCGAGTAGACCTCTATCTTGCCAATTCTATAGGTTTTATGCATGGTCGAATCGTTAAAGGGCAACAATTCTACCTGTACATTGGCTTTGGTGCCTGTGCTGTCTCCGTTAAACTCAATGAATTGGGGGATGAAATAGGCATAGCCCCGCTCCTTCAAATCGTTGGAAATGCGCAGTTTTTCGGCTTCGAAAAGTTGCCCGTCGAGGGGCGCGCCGGGCTTTAGCGCCGAGCCGCCCGCCAAACTTTTCACGATTTCAAGCACCTGGGTGTCGCGGCTTTGGTATTCAATTTTGTTGATCGTATAGCGGGATCCAAGCTTCAGGTCGTACACCACGCCTGCCTTTTTTGACCCAATTGGGTTGTACGTGTAGGAACAGGTCGCCTTGAAATAGCCCCGCTGCCGCATCTGGTTCTGGAAATTGTTGGCTGTGCGCAGCGCCAGGCTTGGGTCATAAATCGCGGGCGCTTCGGCTTGTTTGGAGATAATCCATTTGGCAAATTTTGATTTCCGCTTCTTGTACTTGTAATGCAACCAGAGCCGGGTGTGAAAAAAACCGAAGCTTTTGGTGTTGGGCTTTTGGCGGTACAAAGGGGTGAGCTCGTAGGACAGCGCCTGGCGAGCCCCCATGCTGAGCTTCTTTTCTGACGTAACATGAAGGGAATTGCGGACAAGGAGGCGCTCCCCTTTGTCTGTGTCGAGGCGTTTGGTGACATTACAGGAAGCAAAAAGGAGCAAGAGGAGGTACGGCAGGTAAACTCCCGGAAGCTTGAACCTGCCGGGAATTTCACGCCGCTGTTTGGAAGAAGTATTTTTCAGGAAAAAAAACATGCCAGCTTGTAAACAAAGCATTTGCGCTTCATCGTAGCCACAAAAGTCGGGAAAAAATTCGCCTTGACTGGTTCTTCACGCGCTGTTCGCAAAATCTTTGCATTTAGCCCATCTTTTCCACCTTCTCCAAAACCTTCATTTCCAGGCTTTTTTTGAAGGCAATGATGCGCCCGAGCAGCGCCGGGTCACTGATGGCGAGCATCTGTGCCGCCAGAATACC
>CAYVPM010000723.1:0-2996 GCA_964453475.1 uncultured Saprospiraceae bacterium
GCGCCAGCAGTCGGCACACCGCGATGTGCATCAAATCCTGCTTCTCCTCCTTGTTAAACGACTTTTTCCAACGCCCCAATTCCTGCATCCCTACCAGGAACAACACCGTGTTCAGGTCGGGCAGTGTTTCGCGGCGCATGCTTTCTTTCACGAGATGCTGCACGCGCAACCATTCAAAATCCAGTTCCCAATTTTCCATTGACGCAAAGGTAGGAAAAAGGTTTTCGCAAAATATCCTGGATTCTAGATGCTTTTTTACCTTTGCCAGATGCCTGAAACATCTTCCAACGCTGACGGGACCCCTGCGGGTAGCGACAACACAGCGCTTTACCAATCAATCGCCCGTAAGGTGAAAGACGGCTCTTGTGTATTGTTCCTGGGTGCGGGGGCTGTCATGGCAAAAGATGAGGACGGCAAATTTGTACCGCTCGCCAACCTATGCGCGCGATTTCTGGCAAAAAAGTACAAGCTGCAGCTCGGCTCCGACGAACCTTACGTGCTTTCCTACGTGGCCAGCCTCTTGCGGGTGCGCAACCTTTCTACCGACACGGTGCTCCAGGAAGACGTAGCAGCCTATTATGCCGCAATGGCCGACAAGTGTACGCTGCATCCCATGCTGGAACAACTCACCGACCTGCGTTTCCGCATCGTGATCAATGCCGCGCCCGATAATTTTGTGACCCGCTTGTATGATCAAATCGCGCAGCCTTACTTCGCCGATTTTTACAATTTTTACAAACCCTCTTCCGGCTTCAATTTTGATTTTGAAAAAGACCAAAGGGTGGTGATCTATAATCTGTTGGGCAATTACCAGAAACCCGAATCCCTGGTGTTGACCTACAAACACCAACTTACGTACATCAAAAAAATCGTGAGTGAGCAGCAGAACGAACGGCTGCCCGACGCGCTCACCAACGCATTCAAAGACTTCCGGCACCATCTGTTCCTCGGCTTCGATTTCGACGAATGGGAACTGCGCCTGATGTTGGACACGCTGTACAAAAACGTGCGCGACAACATCCAGTCCTATGCCTACCCAGCCAAAAAAGAAACGCCAACAGAATCAGATACAAAGGTGTTTTTTCAAGGGGAATTTGGAATGCAGTTCCCACACGACGACATGGAAACCTTTGTCGCCAACTTGATTCAACATTATAAGGGCCTGGGTGAAACCTCGCCGGGAGGCTCAGCAGACACGCCCCTCGCCAAAGTACTGGTGCTGCACAACGAAGCTGCCGATAAAGACGGTTTTGAACGATTGATCAAGCACCTGCGGGCTTTGCCGGCAAAATTTATAACCCTTGCCGATGCTACCGGACAAGGCGATGTGCAAGCATGGTTGCAGCAAACCATGTCGGAGTGCCAAGTGGTGCTCCCCCTGCTCAGCGCCGATTTTTACGATGCGAACAACAACCCCGCCGTACCCCTGATTGCCGAAATTGCCAAATACAACAACCCGCGAAAAGGAGCCCTGGTGATGCCCATATTGCTGAAAAGTGTAACCCTTGACGGCCCCTTGGGCCAATTGGCTACCATCCGGCCATCCAATGGCCAGGCCTTTTTCGGCGCGGGCAATGAAGACAAATACGCTACCGAAATAGTGGAAAGCTTAAAAAAGTACATCGAAAACCTCGCGCGCACATGAATACCGAAGCCATCAACCTGCCGCGGCGCTACCCGGGCCTCAAGCCCTTCGAGCGCAGCCAACAAGCCGTGTTCCACGGCCGGCAGGACGATGTGCAGCGCCTAAGCCACCTCATGTTGCGGGAGCGGCTGGTGGTTCTTTTTTCCAAATCGGGCATCGGCAAAACCTCGCTGTTGCAAGCTGGGGTGGCGCCGGAACTGGAGCGGCAAGATTATGTGCCGATCCTGCTGCGCACCGAACGCAGCGACCACCCCATTCTCGAACGCCTGGCTTCCAGCCTGACCGCAACACCAGAGCACAGCGGCCAGGATACCACCGGCCTGCGCGCCGACACCCCCCAAACGCTGTGGGAACAAATGAAGCGGCACGAGTTCGATATTGATGGCCTGCCCGCTACCCCGGTGCTTATCTTCGACCAATTTGAAGAAACCTTCACCCTTTCGCACACCGAAAAAAGCCGGAATGATTTCCTCAATGAGCTGGCCGACCTGGCCAATGGCACCATGCCGGAAACCTTGCGCAGCGAACTGCTTCAGCGCTTCCAGGCAGGCGAGATCAGCATGGAAACCATGCAATGGTGGGAACAGCAACCCGACCTCCGCATCGTGCTGAGCATTAGGTCCGACTTCCTGCACATGATCGATGGCATGAGCGACCGTATCCCCGGCATCCTTAAAAACCGCTATCAACTGCTGCCCCTCAACCGCGAAAAAGCCCGCACTGCCATCGTGATGCCGGCATCCGCTTCCGGCGCCTTTGCCAGTCCAAAATTCTGCTACACAGAATCTGCCCTGAGTGAAATGATCGAATTTTTGGCGGGCGATACCAGCGCAGAAAAAGAGGGCTACGACCCGGAACTGCAGGGCAACGCCAAGCGCAATGAAATTGAGGCCGTGAACCTCCAAATCGTGTGCATGGACGTGGAGGAGCGGGTGATTGACTACCAAAAGGAAGAAAATTTTGAAGTGGCATCGGATTTTTACAACGGCATAGATGGCCTCCGCCTTTCAATCCGAAATTTTTATGCCAACCAATTGCGTGCATTCCCAAAAGCTTTCACAGAAAGGCTGTTGCAAAAAGCGCAACTTTCCGCAAGTTTGAGCGCAACAGACAAAGAGCTCAACGCCCGCGAGCCACAAGAACTGCAAGACCTGGCCCAGC
This sequence comes from uncultured Saprospiraceae bacterium, assembly GCA_964453475.1. Classification (GTDB taxonomy): domain Bacteria; phylum Bacteroidota; class Bacteroidia; order Chitinophagales; family Saprospiraceae; genus M3007. The sequence goes on from CAYVPM010000723.1 coordinate 2,807, forward strand.
GCCTGATCGAAGAAAGCCTCATTACCCCCGGAAACCGCCGCAACAGCGTGGTCGACGATACCCTGATCGATGAATACGAGGTCAGCATGGACTTCCTGGACACGCTGGTGGACAAAAGCCGATTGCTCCGCAAAGAGCCCCGCCTCGACGATTTTTACTACGAAATCAGCCATGATACCCTGCTGCCCGC
>CAYVPM010000724.1:0-2993 GCA_964453475.1 uncultured Saprospiraceae bacterium
CGATCAGAAATCAACTTCTGTCGGTCATAGCAGCGCGACGAAGTTAGGGCTTTTTAATATTTATTGGCGGGTCTGGTTGACCCGCTGGGCTGTTGTGTCAAAAGGGTCAGAATTGAAAATGCCGCCAAACTTTATTTCGATTTTCTTGGCCAAGACCTTCCAGGTTTTGAAAACCTGGAAGGTCTAAGCGCTCGAACGAAATTAAAATCGGTTCGTTTTTCGTAGCCAGACCTTTTGACACAACAGCAAAAACAATGCTCCAACTGAAAGTTGGAGCTACTTGCAGCGCGAGCCCTGCACATACCGCCAACCTTTGGTTGGCGAAAAACAACACTCCAACTGAAAGTTGGAGCTACTTGCAGAATCATGCGGTTTTTAGTGGACACATTTCCACTTTATTCAAAATGGATATACATCTTCTCAAAATTAATTGTCATTGAACTAAACTGTTTAATCAAATCTTGTCCAATGTTGCCGTATACTGTTTCATCCGGCTTGAGCTTTTCAGTCAATACCTGGACGCCATTCAATGTTACTTTTTTGCCATTTATATTCATATCATAAGATATCTTATATCCTTCAAACGATTTACTACCGCCAGCTCCGGCAAAACCGAATTTTTCCTTTATATATTTTTGCTCAATTTCTTCTTTATGCTCTTTGAAAAAAGTCTGGTAAAACAATGTTTCATCAGCGCCAGTGTCAAAGGAGTAATGTTTACCATCTATATAAATAAGTGGAGTGAGACCATCCAGGGCCATATTAGAATTACTATTTTTTCTAGTTTTATTTTCTGTAACGGTGAAATAACCATCATTAGAAATTTTCACCTCCCCTAAAGCCTCTATTACCGGGAAACCCAAGATGCCATTAATTTGATAATCAATCTCGGATATATACAGCGACTCATCACTAAAAACAAGAAAAATTGCATTTCGAATTTCAATTTTCTCTAAATATAATATTGGACAGATTGCTAATTGAGCATTAGTTTTTTTACCCGTGATAGTGCCTACTTCAATATCTACAGGCAATATCTTCATGTTTAGTTTTTCAGCTGTTTTTTTTATAACACATGAAATGTTTGCGCCGGTATCAAAAATAAAATTAGAAGTATCTTCTTTTGTTCTTATCGCTAAGTTTTTAAGTCCGGCCTTGTCAATCTCCATTTTTATGGGATTGGGGTTATTTAATTTAATCTTTTGAGGCGGTTCATTTTGAAACGCTGTCCATATTTTTAAGCTGTTCTTTAAATCGTCAGTTTCTTTTTCAGTCAGTAATTTGTCATATACTTCCAAAATTTGTTGAATATTGTTTTTAGCATCTTCGTATTTATAAAGTTTGAAATTATTGTCGGTTTTTATTCTATGTAGTTTTAACAATATTGTGTCAGGCAAAACCCTTTTGACGCCAAGTAATTGATTTATAATTTTATTGGATTTTGAAGGATTATTAAAAGCATTGAATATGCAGGCTTCAATAACCTTTCTTTCAGGTAAAGAATATTTATTGCGATGCTCAAAATATTTAGATTTAGCTTTAAAGTAATTTTTATTTTGGATTAGTTCATACGTGTCTTTAAAGTTTTGAGCAACTGCTTTAATGCTTAAAACAAACATGAGTATAAGGAAGACAATTCGTTTCATATCAGGTTGTTTTAATAGTTGAACTTAAGTTTGCCTGACCGCCAACGGTCTCGGCTATGAGCAGTAACGTCACGCAGTCGCTATTGCTCATGGGTTTTGTTGTGCACAATTATTGAACTACATCATTTATCCAATCAATTATTGGAGATACCCTTATCAATACACTAATACCACCGTAATTCCAATCCCTGTAGCCCGGAAAGGGTTCCCCTGTAGCGCCAGAAAGAATTCCTGCTACTTCCCAGGCATTCCCATTTTTTATAAACAATGGGCCACCGCTATCTCCCGGCACAGCCATGCCTTCATATGCTGTTGGCATTGGACTGCTACCTCCAACACCAAGTATATACTGAGTTTAAAGTGATTTGAATGATTTGAGTGACAGGAAACGCTTGATTTTCAAATGATTGGCCGATCGCGATTTTCACAACCACTTTGCGTTGACTATAACAGCATTGTAGGGACTTGTCAGTTTCACTAGGCATAAATCGTTAGCATCCATATAATCTTGGCCGGATGCTATCCAGGTGGGATGAAAGACCAATTGTGAAACAGACAACGTTGCTATCGGATTATTCGGATCGTTTCCTACTTTCACCTTAATATCACTCGCTGGTGCAGGTGAGCTTTGTTCCGAACGATCATAGAAATTAAGGCCCGCAGTTAGAATCCAATTGGGTGAAACTAATACTCCGCTGGCAACAAAGTCCTTTCCGTTTATAGTGTATTCAAAAAATACGACAGGTGAAAAATCTGGCAATTCAGGATCATTCCCTAAAACCAATCCTTCATATTCACTTAAAGATTTGTCATGCCTTATTCCAAAGGTGGATTTGCCGTTTTCTATGCCTTCTCTATTGCAAGCAATGAAAACAAGAACTAAGGCTTGAAGTAGTAGAAAGGTTGTTTTTTTCATTGTGCGCATTATTTTAGTTTTATTTTCTTTGAATGAAAGCGAACTATGGTACTACCCTAACAGTTCCAGATAACTACCTTCTAGAGTCTTATCAAGTACTTCGGGTTTAACTTAGTCCTATGTCGCGGCAAAATGGGCAGGTGGGCGAACGTGGTTTCCATTGCTATTCCAATACACACATGGTTCGGGCAAAGGTTAAGGTTTTTTCTTAATGCTCCAATTCAAATTTTATGCTTTACTAAACAGGAGGTCTGTAACAAACATTTCCACCGGGCCGGGAATTAATCCGTTTATCCTAAGTGGAAGGGTATCGATAAGCATTTCGGGGTAGTTGTTCCATTGCGGAACCCCGTTTTCTGTATAATTCAACTGAAACTGCATAATTCCGGCCAAAGTGAACAGTAAAATCCGGTCAAAGTGAACAGTTGGAG
>CAYVPM010000725.1:0-2991 GCA_964453475.1 uncultured Saprospiraceae bacterium
TGGATGAAAAGGCTAGAAAAGTGCGGGAAATGTCGGCAAAGCTGAGCCAAACCCAGCAAGTCAACAGCGCCCCATATATTCCAAAACAAACACTGAACAAACCGCTGAACGCGTACAACACCCTGCTCGAAACATTCGAGCCCAGGGATTCCGACCAATTGAAAAAAAGCGCCAAAACCCAGGCAGGTATCGCCAAAAGTGTGGTAGAAACCCGCATCGCTCAAACGGAGAGCCGGCAGCGCGATTGGGTAAAAACGGGATATGAATTGTACATCAAATACAGTTTCGGCCTGGTGTGTTTTGTTTTTTTGTTCATCGGCGCGCCCATGGGCGCCATCATCCGGAAAGGCGGGTTTGGATATCCAATTTTGGTGTCGATTACCTTTTTTGTGACCTTTATTTTCCTTACCATCTTGTGCCGAAAGCTGGCAGAGTCTTTGGTAATGACCCCATTCTGGGCAGCGATGATGCCCTGTATCGTGCTGTTGCCCATTGGCGCCTTTCTCACCCGAAAAGCCATGAACGATTCGCAGATGTTCAGTACCGAGCGCCTGGAACGCATGTTTTTCCTCCTGCGCAAACGTTTTAACAAAAACGCTAAACCAGTAACTGCAGCATGAAAGGAATTTGGGAGCAGAAGTGGTTTATTATACCCGTTGGGTTGTTTTTTGGCGCCGGCATTGCGTTGGCACTCCTGGTACCTTATGGCGATGAAATATTGTACCTCAACGAATGGCGTCATGAGCCTTATGTTACGATTTTTAAGTTTTTTTCCTGGTGTGGCGAAACATGGATCTGGGTAATCATCGGCCTGGCCGCCCTGCTCTTGCGCTACCGCTTTACTTTGATGATTGCAGCCACCGGCTTGGTCATGCCCCTGGTGTTTGTGTTGAAAGATCAGGTGGGCACCGACCGGCCCATTACCTACTTCCTGAACCAGGGAAAAAAGGCTGAGGTAATCACTGTGCCTGAAGTTCGCTTAAATACCGGTCAAACCAGCTTCCCCTCCGGCCATACCATGTCGGCCTTTGGGCTGTTCAGCCTGCTCGCCCTGATAGCCGGCCCGAAGCGAAAAAAAACCGCTTTTTTGTTGGCCCTGCTGGCCATATTTGTGGGGATTTCCCGCATTTTTCTGGTGCAGCATTTTTTGGTTGACGTGCTGGCGGGAGCCTTGCTGGGCATGGCCGTCAGCGGCTTCGTGTGGTGGCTGAACGGGCTATCCTATTTTCAGGGCAAGGCGTGGATGGACGGGCGATTGGGGCGATAGAATCGGTATTGAAATTGTCCCAAACCTGTTTCGTTTTTTGGCGCCAGACCTTACACCAGCCCCACAAACGCAAGGCGACTTATATTTTCTAAAGCAACGGCCGGACATAGCCCTGCGTTCTGCTTGTTCGCTGCTCTCCCATGAAAAAACTAGACCGATACGTTCTCTATAATTTCCTAGGCCCTTTTGTTGTTTCCTTTGGCATCGCCATTTTTGTTTTGGTTATGCAATTCTTGTGGCTGTATATCGATGAGATCGCAGGCAAAGGTGTGAATCTCGTTCTGTTGATGGAGCTGATCGCTTACAAATCCGTTACAGTCTTTCCCCTGGCCTTGCCAATTGCTGTCTTAATTGCTACGGTGATGGCAATGGGCAATATGGCTGAGCGACACGAATTGCCCAGCATGCAATCGGCGGGGCTGTCATTGCCCCGCATCATGTACAGCCTTATTGTTGCAGCTGCCGGAATTGCAGCTTTTTCTTATTTATGTTCCAATTATTTGATACCCGCTGCCAACCTCCAATTCAGCTCCCGCCTCATCGATATCCGGCGGCAGAAGCCTGCGCTGACCCTGGAACAAGGCTTTTTTAACGACGATTTCAAGCAATTTGTGATCCGTATTGGCCACAAAGCGAAGGATGGGGAGCGCATCGCCGACATCATGATTGAAGACCAAACCAACCCCGGGCACTCAGCTTTTAACCAGATCCTCGCAGACAGCGGGCAAATGTTCAGCACCGCGGAACGCCGTTTTTTTGTAATGCACCTTTTCAAGGGAACCCAATATCAGCAGCCGCGCCAGCAGTTGAAAGGGAAGCGATACCCTTTTATCCGCACCAATTTCCAATCGTGGACCAAAGTTTGGGACATGAAAGAATTCGAACTGGTAAGGGGGGAAGAAGGCAGGCTGCTGGGCCAGCACAGCGTGATGAGCATGGCAGACCTGCGGATACGCATGGATTCGCTTGGCAGCATGGTGAACAGTGGCGGACAATTGGCGCTGGACAATATGCTGGAAGGCGTGAAGCGAAGTCAGCGCATTGGCAAGCCAATACCAACGCGCAACGATGGGGCAAACGCCGAACAAGCGACACAAAGCCCGGGCGCGATTCATGCCCTGGTTTTACCCAAACAAACGCTGGAAAAACCCCTGAATCAATACCCTTCGTTGGCAGAAACTTTCCTGCCACGGGACAGGCACAACCTGCTCAAGCATGCCAGGACACAAGCTGGGACAGCCAAAAGCATCGTTGAATCCCGCATTGCCCAAACCAATAGCCGCCGATTGGCCTGGGTGAAATTCGGTTTTGAACTGTACCTCAAATACAGCTACGCAGCGGTGTGCTTCGTTTTTCTGTTCATAGGCGCACCCATGGGCGCCATCATTCGTAAAGGCGGGTTCGGGTATCCCATACTCGTATCAATCTCTTTTTTCGTCACCTTTGTGTTCCTGACGATCCTCTGTCAAAAACTGACTGAAGCCTTTGTATTGCCGCCTTTTTGGGCAGCAATGATGCCTTGTTTGTTATTGGTTCCCGTTGCGGTGGTGCTTGTCAGAAAGGCCACTAAAAGCTGACTTTGAACATAACTTGGACTTATCTCTATTTTTTTTGATAAATAAGTCCAATTATAGCTTTCGGGCATACAGAGCCCATCCATTTTGTTTTCCTTCAAATGCCCTACCTTTACCTTAAACTCAATTTCCAGCCATGAAAATACACTT
>CAYVPM010000726.1:0-2989 GCA_964453475.1 uncultured Saprospiraceae bacterium
TGTGAATCAGCCAGGTGTCTATACCCTAACGGTCACGAATGCCTTAAACGGCTGCACCGCCACCGATCAGGTTGTCGTGACGGCAGATGTTGTGATACCGACCATCAACGTGCTCTCTCAAATTGGCCTTCCTTGTGGCGGCGGCTTTGTCACCATTCCCGTTACTGTATCAGGTGGGCCAAACACAACTTATTTCTGGACAGGGCCCAACAACTTTAATTCTAACTTTCAAAACCCGACGACAAATGTTGCCGGGACGTACACTTTGCTCGTAACCAATACAGGCAATGGTTGTACAAGCTCTGCGATCATTACCGTGTTCCCCGGGCCAGCCATTCCAGCACAAAATTTCAGCGTAAGCAATAATGCATGCAACCAGAGCAATCCCGCCCCACTCGACCTGACCCCAAATCTTCGCACACGCCCTTCTACCTATTTGTGGTCAAATGGATCAACGGCACAAGACCTCACAAACCTGACGGCCGGCGTCTATACCGTTACTGTTCAGGATGCAACCGGATGTAATTATTACGCCAACGTCCATGTCTTGCAATCAAGCGGTGTATTGTTGAGCACTACCAGTACACATATTACTTGTTTTGGCGGCAACAACGGCAGTATCAGCCTGACAGCTTTCAACGGAATTCCGCCGTACAGCTATATTTGGACGGGCCCGCAAGGATTTACCAGCACCGTGGAGGATCCCAGCAACTTGTTTGCCGGCGCTTATTCGGTTACGGTAACTGATGCCGCTGGTTGTACAAGATCCCTCGTCATAACCTTATCGACGCCAATGGCGATTTCCATTCCCAATAATGGAATTATTATCACTTCGATAAGCTGCCATGGCGCGTCTGATGGCGCTATAGATATTTCTCCGACTGGCGGCAAGCCACCTTTTACCTATGACTGGAGCAACGATGGCCCGGAGGGGCCGGATAATGACCCAGAGGATTTGACTGGGCTACCCGCAGGTACTTACACGGTAACGATCACCGATCTGAGTGGCTGTACCTTTGTACCTGCCAGTTTTACCCTGACAGAGCCTGCACAGGTAATGACAGGCAGTACTGTTGTTACGCATATCCCCTGCGGAGGTACTGGCACGGAAGGGGCTTTGGATCTGACCATCAGCGGTGGGACGAGTCCTTATAGTTATTCCTGGTCAAATGGAAACACGGCGCCAAACATTAATTCCTTAGCCGCTGGCACTTATTCGGTAACGGTGACAGATGCCAATGGTTGCACCATCGCCTTAAGTGGCACGGTGCTTCCTGGATCAATTATTCCAACAGGTGACTTCAGCACAACCCCTGCCTCTTGCGAATTTGGCTCCCAGGACGGTTCCATCTCCCTGAACAACCTGCCTGCTGCTGCCATCGCACCACTTGCTTTCGCGTGGCTAGGCCCCAACGGATACAACGCCAATACCCAGAACATCAATTTTCTTGCAGCAGGCGCCTATTCATTGACCATCACGGATGCCAATAGCTGCCTGTTTATTGCGGACGTTGAGTTGGGGAAAGTCCCGGCAACTTTTTTAATCACCTTAACCAAGACACTACTTGGTTGTAATACCACAAATATTGAAGCCGGTATCAACGGGGGGATAGCGCCTTACACCTATTCCTGGACAAACGGGGCAACATCAAGCAGTATAACATCTTTAGCATCAGCCACATACACCGTCACCATCACCGATATTACCGGCTGTTCCAAAACTGCAAGCACGACCGTTTCAAACCCGCCGGCAATTGCCTTGACAGCGAATGTTTCCGGTATTACGTGTTTCGGCGGCAACAATGGCTATATAGATATTACCGTAACGGGTGGCACGGCTCCTTACACCTATCTATGGAGCAACGGTCTCAGCATCCAAGACCTTAGCAATCTCGGCCAGCCAGGTAGCTATTGCGTCACGATAACGGATACCAACGGATGTACCAAAAGCCAGTGTTTCAACATGACGGCTCCAAGTCCAATGGTCGTTACTTCAGCAGTTACAGCCCCAACTTGTAGCGGATCGAACGATGGGAGCCTACTGGTTGTGGTTAATAATGGAAATTCGGGGCCGTATACCTGGAACATGGCTGGGCCAGTTTTTCAAAATGGCATCGCACCAAATAGTGTATTTACAATCAATGGCTTAAGCAGCGGCGCCTATTGCATCACGGTTACCAATGCCAATGGTTGCTCCGCAATTTCATGTGCTACCATCGGCGCGCCAGCACCAATCATTATAAGCCTGATGGAGCTGTCCAATACATGCGATGCTGCAGCCCTTCAAGTGAATTTCTCCAATGGCACAGCACCTTTTACTTTTGCCTGGGCAAACAGCGCCCCCCTTCCCGATGTGTCGCCAACCATCATCGCCAACACTTCCGATGATTACCATGTCACGATTACGGATGCGAATGGCTGTACCGCCATTGCCACCATCACCGTCACGCTGGCCAATGGCAGCGATTGCGGATACGTCCGCGGCTCTGTAATTTTTGACAATAATGACAACTGTTCGGTTGATTTGCTGGAGCCTGGATTATCGGGTTGGCTGGTACGCGCAGAAGGGCTCGACACATTGTATGGCGTCACAGATGCAAATGGTAAATATCTGGTAGCTGTTCCGGCCGGCGCATACCAGATGGCTGTTTTGGCCCCCAACAATCTTTGGGAGGTATGCCCACAGGTACTGCTGGCCAATGTAACCATGCAAAATGATACCGCTTTCGGTGGCGATTTCCCGGTGAAAGCCGTAGCCTTGTGCCCCGCCCTTAGTGTTTCCATCGGCACACAGCAGCTCCGGCGCTGTTTTTCTACCAATTATTACAACGTCAGTTTTTGCAACAACGGGACAGCACCGGCTGAGAATGCCTACATAGATGTGCTGTTTGATCCTTTCATCAGCTTCATCAGTTCCGCCATGCCCTCCCAAAGCATCGGCACAAACCAAAGACGCTTTTATATCGGCAATGTGGCTATTGGCGATTGC
>CAYVPM010000727.1:0-2980 GCA_964453475.1 uncultured Saprospiraceae bacterium
CTGCCCCTCAAAGCGGTTTTGCACGATGATCACCCGGCTGCGTTCCTGGGGGGCGGCAATGTCGGCGATCATGTCCAGCCAGTATTGTGGCGGGTGCCTTTCTTCCGGATGCTGTTCCGGGGTTTCGATAGCCCACACCAGCAGGTAAAGCGTGCGCCGCCCCAAAAACAGCCGATGCGTCGCATGATACACTTCCTGGCCGCCAAAGTCCCAAAAATTGGCCAACATCCCGCTTTCCTGAAACAACCAGGGCTGTATGATAATGCCATGGGTGCGCCCCGATTCAAGGCTCAAATCCTTGAAACTGTTGTCTATAAACCAGTGCAGCAGGGTGGTTTTGCCCACGCAGCCATTGCCCAGAAACATAACTTTGAGCTGCGTATTGGTTTCGGCCTGGCTGTTATCCAGGTCTTTCCAATAGGCTTTCAGGTCGTGGGCGCAGTCGTCTTGCTCGGTTATTTCTTTGGGGATGTAGGGAATGGGACAATTAACGACAGATAATTCTTGTAGGTTTTCTAATATCTTTAATGGACTTAAATCACTGACTTGGGTAGAGTTTAGCTTAAGCCGCTGCAATTGGTGCAAGTCTTTGAGCGGATTCAAATCGCTGACTTGGGTATGGCTGAGGAAAAGCGTCTGCAATCGGTGTAAGCCTTTCAGCGGGCCCAAATCGCTGACTTGGCTAGAGCTTAGCATAAGCCACTGCAATTGGTGCAAATCTTTAAGCGGATGCAGACTTCTTACGTGTATCCCTCTCAATTCAAGCTTCTTCAATTCACGTAATTCACTGAGCGGGTCGAGCTTGTCAATTTTTGTCGAACCAAAATAAAGCTTCTGCAAGTGATATAAGCCGACAAGCGGGCTTAAATCGCAGACCATTGAATAAGCAATGTCAAGCTCCTTCAATTTATGCAATTCATTAAGGGGTTTAATATCGCTTATTTGCGTAAAACTTAGATTCAAAACTTCTAATTCCGTCAAATATTTGAGTGGCGATAAATCCTTAATTGGAAATGTTGCATCAGGCTGTAAATTATTTCCGCCGCGTACGTTCAATTTTTTCAACCCTTGAAGTTGCTTCAATTCCGATGGAAGTGCAGAAAAAAAATTGTACGGCTCATGAGTTCGGTGATTCCCCAAAACCAACTCCTCCAACCAAACCAGCTCAAACAATTCCTCCGGCAATTCCCTAAGCCCACAATTGCCCAGATCGAGGCTTGTCGCCCGTTTTTCTTTGGCTTCTCGAATTAGTTGAAGGGCGAGTTCATACATAAGGTAAAGGGCTTGACAGGTTTTATGGGTAAAGATAATGTTGTGTTGATGGTTTTTAGGATAAAATATGTCAAGGATGCAGCAATCGAGGGTAGCGGTGGGCGTTCGTTCGGAGGTTCAGTTTTTCCCCACCACCACAAACACCTTCTTCAACGTCATCACCTCCCCGTCCGGCCCAAAAATCTCCATAAACAAAATATGAATCCCCGGCCGTGCCTTGGCGCCGTTGGCAGTATCGCCATCCCAGCGCAGCGCGCCCTGGGTGCCCAGCAGTTCCTGCCGTACCAGGTATTTCAACTGGTTGCCGTCGCTGTCGAAAATGCGCATGGTGGCGGCGTAGCCTGCCTTGGGCAGCGTGTAGCGGATGTCGAGGAAATCCTCGTAGCCGTCGTCGTCGGGCGAGAGCCGGGCGGGATTGAGACTGATAAGTTCGTCGGCGGGGTTGCTGCTGCCCAGGCGCTGCGAGTTGGGCAGGGTGGGTGTTCCGGGCGCGCCCGTCTCTGTCGTGGCGGCGGAGGTCCAGTTGGAAGGGTCGTTGGTAGCTTGCTCGAAGCGGATGCGCTCCAGCGCCACGCCGACGCGGTCGCCTGTGGAATAGAGCGCGTTGTGCCAGGAGTCGGAATAACGCAGGGCATCCAGCAGCACCGTATCGCCGTTTTCGCTCCAGTACAGCCGGATATCGCCTTCTTTATCCTCCATGGTGGGGATGTCGTTTTGCAGCACGTTGCGCTGGATGATGTTGGCAAAATGGCTGCGCACATTGGGCGCATTGGACGTAAAAACATGGTATTGTCCCGGAATCGCGATGCGCTGCTGGGTGATTTGCCTGGTGGAAACGCCGCCCAGATAATTGGCAATGTAGCATTTGCGCCAGTCTATAATTTTGCCGCTCCGGTTGTAAAACTCCACATACCGCGGATCGCCCGTAGCGGGGTTGAACATGATTTCGTTGATAATAATATCCTGGGGATCAGGCTTTTGTGCTTTGCCTACGATTGCCGTGTCGGTTTCCACCGCGCTGTTGCCGCTGCAATCGCTCAGCAGGGAATTTACCGTGACGCTGTACAGCACATCATCTTCCATCGGGTCGGACAATATGAGTCGAACCTGGGTGTTATTCGGCTGCTGCTGGGCAGCGGCAATGGCCAGATTGGGGGAAAACTGATAGGCAGCCACGTTTTCCGCCGTACTTTTTTTCAAACCTTCCCCGAATGTCAGCAATACCGTGTTGTCCGATTCGGGAAAAGCCCAGAGCAGGTGCGGGGTTGAAACATCCGTGGTGTTTTGGTAGGCGGCATTGGGCAATGCGGGCGTGCCACCGGGCAGCACGGGGCATGATTGCCAGTTCTCCGCGCCCAGGCAAGGTAAGTTGAAATTGATGCGTTCCAGCGACCAGCCGCCGTCTTCTTTACCCGCGGTGGTATGCCAGCTTGTTTCATACGCCACCCGGTCGATGGTGTTGCCATTCAGGTCGGAAAGGGTGATGGCGTCGCCGTCGTCGTTGAGCAGGCTGCTGCTCATGCCGCTGCCGATTACCGTGCCGCTGGTACTGGCCCGCAGGCTGCTCACATTGGCAACAGCCGTGAGGGCGATGTGTTTCCCGGGAATCAGCAAAAAGGCGGGTAGCGATGTGGGCGAACCGCTCAAATCCTGGATGCGCAGCGTGGCCAAATCGATGATTTTGGTAGAGCGGTTCAGCAACTCTACC
>CAYVPM010000728.1:0-2979 GCA_964453475.1 uncultured Saprospiraceae bacterium
ACTTGAAGGCGACAGCGCCGTTTTGCGGCGCCTGTACAACCACCAATATCCCATCCTGCTCAGCCTGGTTCGCGATTACGGCGGTGCTGAATCCGACATCAAGGATGTTTTTCAGGATGCCGTACTGCTTGTCTTTCAAAAAGCGCAACAGCCGGATTTTCAACTAACCAGCAAGTTCAGCACCTACTTTTTTGGCATTTGCCGCCACCTCTGGCTCAACATGCGCACGAAAAAAGCTGCCACCTCAGAGGTCACCTTAACCGATGATGCCAAATATATACCAGACGGCGATCCGCTGGCTGACGACCTGCTGTATGTAGAACAGGGCAATCTTTTCTGGAATGCTTTTCAACAGTTAGGCCCCGATTGCCGGCAGGTGCTGGAATATTTTTTTCAGAAATTGTCAATGGAGACCATCGCACGAAAGATGGGGTATGGCAGTGAAGGATATGCCAAAAGGCGGAAAAGCCAATGCAAAAGCCGCCTGATCGAGCTCATCCAAAATGCCCCGGAATACAGGGAGTTGATACGATAAAAGGCTTTAAAGGAAATTGCACGATGACGACGAAACAGCTAAACGAACTGATCGAAAGATACCTGGAGGGCGACTTGCCCGAAACAGAGCAGCAGGCTTTTGAGCAACGCCTCGAAACCGATGCGGGCTTGCGCGCAGCGGTGGAGCTCCAGCGCCAATTGCAAAAACACCTCGGCAACCCTGCCGAACTTCGTTTGCGCAAGGCTTTGACGGATATGTGGTCGGAAAAGGCCAACGAAAAAACCAGCACTGGCGCCAGAAAAGCCTTGAGCTTCCAATTATTGCGACCTTATTTGGCAGTCGCCGCTTCCATCGCCCTCCTTATCGCTGCCTGGTGGTGGATGCAGCCGTCGACGCCACCGCAGGATCAATCCACAGCAATTGAACAAAACAACCCGGCCCCGGTCCTGGAACCTGAGCCGCACATTGAAGCGCCGGTGTCGCCCGAAGAAAACAAAGCCAGACGGCCAATTGCCAGGCTGAACCCTGAAGACTTCAAGCCCAATCCGGCCCTGGAACTGCGCATCGGAGATATCAGGGGCGACGGGGCGCTTGAACTTAACAGCCCGGTTCAGGACACCACGGTTAAATCGAAAACCGGCAAATTCAGCTTGGCTTTTCGCGGCGTCATGAACGCCGATACCCTGGCCGATACACAATCCCTGCGCCTTTTCGTTTACACCAACCGGCCCGAAGCATGGGAAAAGAAACGACCGCTCGCCGATTTGCCATTTCCACTCACATCGGCCGGACCGGGGAAATATCTGATAGATTTTACGCAGCAATTATCCCTCAATCCGGGGCTTTACTACCTCCAGATAGGGCAACAGCGCGGTACATCCCGAGAAGAAGGGTACCGGACACTTTGGGTAGGGAGGGTTAATGTGATAATTTGATAATAATCCGAACATCGGCCGCCGCAACTGTGACTCAAATATCCTATTGATTATGCGGTATTTATCTGTTTTTATGTTTTTACTTTTCACGGCGGCTGCTTCTGGCCAGGAGGCAGGTTTGGCTATAAATGCTCAGGTTGACAGCTTGATCAGCATGTCCAGAAAATTGGCGGAAGAAAAGCGGTTTGAGGAAGCGATTGCAACGTTGGATGCGTTGGAAACCGTGATTTTGAAGGCATTTGGGAAGGAAAGCGTGCCCTATGCCGATTGCCAGTTTAACAAAGGCCGGGCTTATTTCATGTCGGGTCAGTACACAAAAGCAAATTTCAGTTACCTGGAGGCCGTTAGTTATCGGGAAAAAGCGCAAGGAAGAGAAAGCAAAGAGTTTGCTCGCTACCTCAACAACCTTGGTGTGTTAAACAAAGAATTGGGAAAATACGATACGGCTGAAAACTATTACCGCGAAGCCAAGGCAATTCAAAAAAGGGTTTTGGGTATTGAATCGTCCGACTACGCCAAGGTATCGAACAATCTGGGGGTGCTTTACTGCCTGATGGGGCGATTCGAGGCCGCCGAGAATATATTGATCGAAGTGAGAAACCTGCGGGAGAAATCCAGTCAGAAATCGCCTTTGGACTATGCCGCCAGCTTGAACAACCTTGCAGCCCTGTACTACAACCTTGGACGTTACGAAGCCGCTGAACCCCTTTACCAACATGCCAAAGCCATTCGCGAGAAGGAGCTTGGAAAAGATCATTCCTTGTATGCAGGAAGCCTGAACAACCTCGGTTTGTTGTACTGCGAGATGAACCAACACGAAAAAGCCGAACCGTTTTTCCTGGAAGCCAAAAAAATTTGGGGCAAGGTTGACCAGGAAAACCTCCAATATGCCGAAGCACTGCACAATCTCGGCCAATTGTACAAGCTGACCCGCCAGTACGAAAAGGCAGAATCCTGCCATCTGGAGGCCAAAGCCATCCGTGAAAAAATACTGGGCCGGCGACATCCCGATTATTTGGTCAGTTTGAACAACCTCGCGGCGTTGTACACCCAAATGGGGCGGCTGGAATCTGCCAAGCCGCTTTATCTTGATGCCAATGCCTCCATCAACGAATTGCTTGCCAATGCTTCGAAGTTTTTATCGGGAACGGAACTGGAAGCGTACATTCAATTGTACAAAAAAAATCTGGAGTGCTTTTACGCTTTTACCTGGCAAAGCAACAAGGCTGATACAACTTTGGCGAACAGTTGCTACAACAACGCTTTGTTCTACAAGGGCCTCCAACTCAACATCAATGCCTATATCGATAAGCTCGCCGATGCTGACTCGAGCGCTTCCTCCCTGAACGAGCTGTTGCGCGCTTACCGGCGGCGGCTGGCGAAAGAATATGCCCGGCCAAAGGCACAACAACAACATACGGAAACCCTGGAATCTTTGGCCAACTCGGTGGAAAAGGAACTGGCCCAAACTGTGGCGGGTTTTGGGGAGGCCATCCGGAAAACACAGTGGCAAGATGTGCAGGCGGCCTTGCACCCGGGCGAAGTGGC
>CAYVPM010000729.1:0-2975 GCA_964453475.1 uncultured Saprospiraceae bacterium
AGTTTACTGTTCACTTTCACCGGTAATGACTGTCCACTTTGCGCCGGATTATGCAAGAATGGTGACGATTGGCATACCGTAACTTCAAACACAATAATTCCCAAAGGGAAAGACCTTCAGTTCATTGCAAGCACGAATGTACCCAAGCCCTTTAACGTATTTTGGCAAGTGGTCAATACAGGCGATGAGGCAAGAAATCTAAATGGCTTGAGGGGAGAAATTTTAGCTTCAAAAACTGCCGGAGTAGGTGGATTGCGACAAAAGGAAGCAACCAGCTATGCGGGAACACACTGGATTGAATGCTTTATTGTGAAAAACGGGATTTGTGTTGCAAGGAGTAATGAATTTTTCGTAAAAATCGCATAGAAACATGATAAATAAACCTGGGTATAAAAAGACAAGGTTGGGCTGGATACCAGACAATTGGAGCTTGATAGCTATTTGTGAATTAACAGATAGAGTGCAAAACCCAGTTGAAGTCAAGGATGACCATGAATATCAAGAAATTGGTATTCGGTCACATGGGAAAGGACTTTTCATCAAAGAGAAGATAACTGGAAAGGCTTTAGGTGATAAGCGAGTCTTTTGGATAACACCTGATTGCTTTATAGTTAATATTGTATTTGCCTGGGAGCAAGCTGTGGCAAAAACAACCAATAAAGAAGTTGGGATGATTGCTTCACACCGATTCCCAATGTATAAAACTAAACCTGATAGATTGGATTTAGATTATCTTCTATTCTTTTTTAACACGACACTCGGTAAGCAACTTTTAGAATTGGCTTCACCCGGTGGAGCAGGAAGGAATAAAACATTAGGGCAGCAAGAATTTGCAAAGCTTATGATACCTATCCCGCCTATTAAAATTCAAAAAAGAATAGTTTCAATTCTCTTAACTTGGGATAAAACAATTGAGTTAACTAATTGTCAAATTGAAGCGAAAAAGGAACAAAAGAAGGAATTGATGCAGTCTTTATTGACAGGAAAAATAAGGATAGAGGGGTTTAAAGATACTTGGGAAGATTGCAATTTTCCTGATATTTTCTCTTTTGTATCTACCTACGCTTTTTCAAGGAAAAATTTGTCCTATGATGAAGGCAATCAGGTTTTTAATATCCATTATGGTGATATTTATGCCAACTTTAAAGGGAATTTCATTGATTTTGAAAGAAATAAAATCCCAAGATTAATCCCAATAATTAAAGTAACCTCTTCGGAGCATTTTCTAAAAGATGGTGACTTAATAATGGCTGATGTATCTGAAGATTATGAAGGAGTAGGAGAATGTATGGAAGTTAGAAACTTAAATGGAAGAAAAGCACTGGGTGGGCTACACACTTTTGTAATTAGAGATAAAAAAGGCTCAACCATTCCAACTTTCAGAACCTATTTATTTAACAATACTGTGGTAAGAAACCAGCTTAGGAAAATTGCTACTGGAAGCTCTGTTCATGGGATTTCAAAGAAAAATCTTGCAAATATTTCACTGCCAATACCACCAATTGAAGAACAAAAGGCAATTGTAAATATTTTGATTAATGCAGATAATGAAGTTGAACTCTTGAAAAGCAAACTTGAAATATTAAAACTGCAAAAGAAGGGGTTGATGCAACAACTCCTTACAGGAAAAACAATAGTGGTTTAACTAATCCATTAAAAATGATTACAAATTTTTTTCCAATAAAATTCGATTTCGAGAAGTACCACGTTGTGAGGGTACAATCTCAGCCTGAACTTTTAGATAAGCTTAGGAAGGAACATAACTCAACCCACTCCTTTTTCAAACATGGAGATTATATTTATATATCTAATAAACAAGGTGACGACTTGGGTATAGGGGAAACTGTGCAAATGTCTCTATTCGAGAACTATGAAATAACTGCGTCTCTAATAAAGCATATCTTTTTCAAGACCTTTATTGAGAATTATCCAGAATATAAGCTAAATGGGTTTTATCCGTTTGTGCTTCAATCACTGAAGTCTGAAAATGATTTAGTCCGTAAGCACTTACCTGAAGCACTTCAGGGCAGATTATGCTATGTAAAACAAATTGAAGCGCAATTAAGGAAATGCTATATTAATGGTGAATTAAGTTTTGGTTTTTTGGTAAACGTAGACCGACGTTGGAAACTTGATGTGTCCTGCAAGGAACTAAATGAAAAAAAGTTCGACTTGGTTGGTTTTGAGGTGATCCATTCTATTACAATTCCAGGACTTGAGAATATTTTATTGCCTGATGAGTCCTTGGTTGGAGTTGTTAAGGAAGTTCAGGGGGGAATTGCAATCGTTGATACTAACGATGGGGAGCAGTCATACAGCCTTGAAGAGTTATATCTACGAAAAACATCGAAAAATATTGAAGACTTTCTGTCTTTTGCTTTTAGAAATCCAGATAAGGCGGCAAGAGTTCTTTCACAACTCAAAGCAGAAAGAATTAGTGCCATCAACCCCAAAAATGTAATTGCAAATATTAAGGGCGCATCTAAATTGCTGTTCTGTAATAGTCAAGGCAAATCAATTTCTTATGAAAATAAAGACGGATTCTGCTTTAAAATAGATATGTCAGGAGAATCTCAATATAAATCGTTTAATCTTGAGCCACCTATTTTTGTCTTTGACCATGCTCGCGTAAGAACAAATGCTTGGGCAGACTTAGGTCTTAGGAATTTTGGCCCTTATGACTCCGGGCAATTCACGCCCAAAGCCCCGAATGTCTTAGTGATATGTCATCAAAAATCTCGTGGCAGAGTTGCGGAGTTTTTGAAAGCATTGATTGATGGTATGCCTCAGTCCAAATATTTCACAAAAGGATTTAAGTCTAAATATGAACTTCACAATGTGCATTTAGACATCCAGGAAGTACCTTCATTTGAAATATCTGAACTTGAAAAAGTAACTCGCAGGCTTAAAGACAAACCGGACATAGTTATTATTGAGATTCCCGTATCATTCAAAGATGAAAAGGATGTCTCAAA
>CAYVPM010000730.1:0-2969 GCA_964453475.1 uncultured Saprospiraceae bacterium
CTGGGAAAAGCCGAACTTTATTGTTGTTGATGAAGTCGTAGCCAACTTCCACCCCAAAGGAGAAAAAATTTGACGACTCTCTTTTAAGCCAGGTATAGGACCCGTCAGGAATGTCGCGCGCCAGCTTTTGACCGCCCAAAATGGTGGTAGCAGACAAGTTCCATCGGTCAACCCAGTAATACAGGTCGAACTGGGCAGCGAAAAGCGGATTTAAGGAACGCTCCAATTGCTTTGACCAAGTACCGGAAACGAAATGTCCGGAAATCCCAAAGCCTTTGTTGGCCGGAACCAATGGTGGGTTCTTCGCCTGGATGCTCTTCAGGAAATAGTTGAATTTCGAATTGGGGTAGGCTGTGCCAAATGTTTCCTTACGGGCTAAAAAATCAGCTTCATCGGTGTTGAGCCGCAGCAGGTATTCCAGCAACAGCGACGCGAAGGCTTTTTCTTCGGCGCTCAAAAAGCCTTGTTGTATCTTTTGGAAAATAGCGAAGCGCTGTTCGTACACGGCAGCGTCGATAATTTCAAAAAGGCTGTCCGGTGATGGGGCTTCCTTGTATGCCTGGGCACTGCGCTCGTTGGCGCCGAATACGCTGGCTTCGGCGAGCAAGGCGCCAAAATTGTCGGCCCAATAGTACAGCAGCCAGCGTTCGTCCCAGCTCAGGCCGATATACGTTTCGTTCTCGAGGCCGTTCAGCGCTTCTATCCAAATTCCGGCTTCGGCATGGTCGGCTCTCAGGAAAGATTCACGAAGTTCTGAGCGCGCCTGACTGATGCGCTGGGAAATGCTCAAGGGTTGGGAAAAAAGGACGCTGTCTGTTTGGGCCGACAGGTCGGAAAACAATAAGAGGAAAAAAAAGGCTGCGTACTTTGTTTTCATAGAAATTGGCAATGATTGTTTTTATGCTCGGTAGCGCGACTTTTAAGTCGCCCGAAAAAGGCCATTTATGGCCGTTATTACACAAAAGGCACTAAAAAAATGGCTTCTTTCAGGCGACCTAAATGTAACGTTACCGCAATTTCCGCCACAGGCTTAATGCCAGCCCCAACAACATCAAAATAGAACCAACCCAAACCAGGTTTATCCCTGGGAAAATGATCGCTTCCAGCACCACATAATCAGATCTGGGCGCGTCTTCCACCAACTCAAACGGGATTTTCATCGGCTTCAGGATAGGCCCCTGTGCAACGCCTATTTTCATGATCCCGTTGGTCGGGTCTATGGTTTCAAATTTCAAATGCAAGCCCATTGTTGCCACTTCGTCCTTCAAACTGTACGGCTGATTGCCACGAATCAGGTAAATGGGCATGGCGTTGGCCGTGCTTCCGTCCGGCGCCGTAATCGAGAGATCGGCGCCGACAGCGATGTCGCCCTCTTCCGGTTGGTAAACATCGCGCTTGACGTCTTTGACGATGTTCGCCAATTGAACTTTTAGGCCTTTATAGGTAAACGACTCCCCGGATTTGACCCCGAAAGTTTGGTATTCCAACGCCAAATCTGCCTCATAAGCTGCTTCTTCCGCTTTGAAAACCGCATTCAAACTGGCATCCGTCAAGCGCAGCTTCAATTGCAATTGGCTCGAAATGTCGGAATTGCCGAAAGCGCCCTCCTCAGGGCGGAAGCACATCATCGGGGCAATTTTATAGCCCTTTTTTTCACCCAGCTTGTAGGCGCGGAAGTTCAACCCAAATGCCATATCGCCTTTTTCCGGCGTATACCCGGGGTGTTTGGGCGATTTGGTAATAGATTCCAGAATCAGCGCGTGTTGTTTTGTGAAAATTGTGTCGCCAATCGCGGCTTCGTAACCCACGTATTTCAGGCTGTCTTCTTGCCGTTTTGCAAACTCCAGGTCGAGCTCCGCCTTTGGCAGCGAAGTGATGAGCGTGAACACGTCATAGTTCCAGTAATGCTGGGTGGAGGGGTTGTTGGCCACCACTTTGCTGAACTGGCGGTCGTACATCACGTTGGGGTAGAGGGTAAACTGCTCGCCCGTTGGGTTGCCCGCCTCGTCTTTACGCGTAAATTCGACAGAGAAGGTGCGCGTTTGCCGCTCCACGGTATCTTTCAAATAAGTCGCGTCAAATCCTTTGATGGCCATGGGCGCATCGCGCAGCAGTATCACGTTTTTGTTGACATCATCCGAGCTGGCGCCTTCGATCATGTCCTGCATCATGAATTTATTGGTCGAAATCCAGGATTTGCCCAATCCGGTGCTGAGCACACCCAGGATCAATATCCCGAACCCGACGTGGGAAATGGCGGCGCTGGCCATCTTGATGTTGCCTTTTGCCACGGTAATGAGGTAATCGAGGTTGGCGGCTACCGTGAACATGGCTGCGAACAGCAGGGTGTACAACTGCCAGGCGCGAATCTCAATCCAGGTGCTGTGGTACCAACTGAGTAATGCCGCAATGACGGCAGCGATGCCAATGTGCAAGGCAAATTTGCGCCAGCGGCCTTTCCAGTTCCGTTCGTTGTAACGGGTAAACTGTGCAATAGCGCTCAGGAAACCGATAAAAACAGCGATCCACAATTGGTAGCGGTTGTGGTGCTCCACGGGGTCGCGCAAGGCTGCCCCTACGTAGTCGGGATTGAAAATCTGGACGATCTTATTGAATACCGGCAAGGAGGTAGCGCCGGTAATCAATACAGCCGAGAACAGCAGCACCAGCGCCCCAATGAACATCCAGAACTCCCGTGAGGTGGTGCTTTCTTCTGTTTTTTTATGGATTTCAGTATGCACTTCGGCCACTTCGGCGCCGTCTTCCGCCACCACTTTGTTTGTTTTCTGTTGAACCGGCGCTGTTACGTCCGGAACCTCTTTGTAGCGGGAAACCCAGAGCCAAAGGCCCAGCGCAGCAAATCCGGCAAACAATAAAATCAATTGATAGCCCAGGCCCATTTCCGTGAAAGAGTGCACCGAAGTGTCGCCCAATACGCCGCTGCGGGTCAGGTAGGTAGAGTACAGGAT
>CAYVPM010000731.1:0-2954 GCA_964453475.1 uncultured Saprospiraceae bacterium
CATTGAAGCCGGCGCTACCGGAGAAGTCCGCATTGAATACGACGCCTACAAATTGGGGGATTTCAAAAAAAAGATCACCGTGTTTTTCGACAAGCAAAGGAAAGCCGAAACGCTACGGATCAGTGGTTCGGTGGACTAAACCCCCAAGACCAATTGAAGTGACTTCCTGCACGACGGCGTTTTCAATTTCAAACAGCTTGTAGGCGCCATCGAAGGAAGAAACCACCGATTCTATACGGACTCGTTGGGTATCGGTAATAAAAACTTGCCCGAAATTCCGCTCGATCAGCAAACCCACCAATTTCCGAACGCGCGTTTCATCCAGTTTGTCAAAAATATCGTCGAGCAACAGTATGGGTGTTTGGCCAATTTGTTGCCGCAGCACCTCATATTGCGCCAGGCGCAGGGCCAGCAAATAAGATTTTAACTGTCCTTGCGAGGCGAATCTTTTTAGCGGAAACCCATCCATGAACAACAACAGATCATCGCGGTGCGGGCCGACAGTGCTGCGCTGAAGCACACGGTCTTTCTCCAGGCTTTCCTGAAACAATGCTTCCAACCCACCTTTGGACAAATCCGATTGATAGGTAATATCCACCGCCTCCCGGCTCCCGGAAATTTCTGAATAATACTCGGCAAAATGTGGCAGGAACTGCGCCACAAAGCTTCGGCGTTGTTCGTAAAGCGCCATAGCAGGGCCTGGCATCTGCCGGTCGATACTCTCCAGCAACACTGTATCGAATTGCCGCTGCTCGAAAAAGGATTTCAATAAAGCATTCCGTTGCTTGAGCAGTGCATTGTACTGCACCAGGTTGCGCAAATAATCTGCGGAAACCTGCGACAAGGCTGTGTCTAAAAAGCGCCGGCGGTCTTCACTCCCATCCTGCACCAGCGACACATCTTCGGGGGCGATCATCACGACCGGGAATTGCCCGACATGATCGGACAAGCGTTCCACGGCATTGCCGTTCCGCTCAAACTCTTTCCGGCCTCCCAATTGGTACTTGGCCACCACTTTCTGCTTTTCCTTTCCCAGTTTGAATTGCGCCTCCAATCGAAAAAAGTCTTCACCATGCCGCACGAGGTTCCGGTCGTTCAAGCCCGTATGGCTTTTGCAAAGGCAAAGGAAATACACCGCGTCCAGCACGTTGGTTTTACCCATGCCATTCAAGCCCGTCAGACAATTGAGCCGCGGCGAGAAGTCGAGGGTCTGACTTTCGTAATTTTTGAAATTGTTGATTTTCAGGCGTGAAACTTGCAAAATATTCTACTCCGATTTCAAATATTGAATAAATACCAGGCGGATATCGTTGCGGATATCCGTTTTGTCCTTCGGGTCAGGCTTTATGATTTTGGATATTTCCGGGTTTGAGCTCTTGCCGTTTTCATCCAGCTTTGCGGCCAAAAAGCCCATATTGGCTTCATTTCCGGTCAACAAAAAATCGGGCAAGGTGACGTGGTAGGTTTTGGTAATGTCCAGCGCTTTCTCCGAAACAAACCATTTCCCGGTATTGTCGCGACGCGCTTTGTACAATTGCAGGTATCCGCCATTGCCATTGTTGTTGTGCCCGGCTTCCAGTGTTTTTAGCAAGAGCGCTCCCGTCATCTCTACTTCTGTGATGGCGCCGCCGAAGGGCAGGATGCGCACGATATCCAGCTCGGTCAGGCTGCCGGTTAACACGTCATCAACCCGGATGGAGCCGCTGTTGAGGACGACGCAGTCGGGTTTGTTGCGAGAAGCCACAAACATAGCCTCTGTAATCATAGCGCCAATGGGGACCTGACCGCCACGCACCACCGCTTCCCGGCAGTCGAGCGGCTTGTCCAGTTTTGCCACCACATTCTCCGGATTGATCCCATCCTTTATCAGGGCATCATTTTTTATTTTTTCCCATTTGGCGATGACGGCGGCGGTTTTGGGCTCGTCGGCGATGCTGGCATCCACCTTTCGCAATTCGGATTTCAGCGTGCAGACGCCTTTCTTTTTGTCGAAGCGCAGGGTATGGACATACACTGTTTTGGCATTGTCATCGGCTTTGGTAATTACGGTAGTCCCGATTTTATGGATTTGGTTATTGTGCTCGTGCCCGCCCATGATCAGCGCTATTTTCGGCAGCATGGTCGCCAGTTTCTTGTCATCCTCGATGTCAAGGTGTGTCAATCCCAAAACGACGTCGGTTTTTGGCTGCAATTCGCCGAAACTCTTGCGTGCCGATTCCATCCAATCGCTGTACACCGCCCAGGGTTGTTTCCCGGAATTGATTAACACGCCGAAAATGCCTAGGTTAAGGGTGGTACCATCTTTGTCTTTAAAAGTAAGCACCTTGTTGTCGGGGCAGATTTCCGAGCCGCCGCCGGGTTTGTTTTTAAAAAACTGTTGTGTAAAAGAGGTAGTCCCAGGGCTGGCAGCCGGCGGCTTCAGGCGCACATTTCCGGTCAACCAGCTAAAGGTAGACTCATCTAAACGCGCTTGCAAGTCGGGCAAGTCGCCGTAGTCAAACTCATGGTTGCCAAAAACCGCCCAATCGAGGCCGAGGGTATTCAGCACTTCTATCATGTGTTTCCCCCTGATGCGCTTGCCATCATATTTCAGCGTGCCGATCACAGAGGGGCTGATAAAATCGCCCGCCAGGACAGTCAGTGTGTTCGGATTTTTGGCCAACAATTCCTGGCGAATGCTGGCCACGCGGGCCAAACCACCGCGTCCGTCAGAAGGGGCCGGAGAAATCTCATATACATCGTTCAGCTGCAGGATGCTGATTTCAATGATGCCATCATCGCCTGATGCTTGCGTGGTATTTGGGGTAGCGACAGTTTTTTTGGCTGGGTCGCAGGAGAAGAAGAGGCCAGTGGCCAGCAGGAGGCCCAGGATATATTGGCTTGTTTTCATAAATGATCAGTATTAAAAAATTAAGTGAGAACTGAGGATTTTCAGTCCCGAAGGTAGGCAAATT
>CAYVPM010000732.1:0-2951 GCA_964453475.1 uncultured Saprospiraceae bacterium
TCAAACATTTGTTTTTAAAATTGCGGCCAAAAATAAACAAAAAGGTTGCCGCTGATTACATTTGCCTTTAAATAATCGGCGTATGGACACAGAAATCATCTTAATGGTCGGCGGCTTCCTTGCAGTCTTGTTGATCCTGTTCTTTATCAGACAACAAGGGAATGGGGATGTACAGTTCCTGAACAAGGATTTATTTGTTTCGAAAGAATTACACGATGCGACACTGACGCAGGTGGAACAGCTTCGTTCCGCGCTTTCCGACAAGGAAGATGACTTGCGCAACGCCCTGGCGCAACTGGCAGCACGGGAACAGCAGATTTTTCACCTGGAACAATCCCTGCACAACCAAAAAGCCGAGGTGGAGCAGCTGCAAGCGCGTTTCAAGACAGAATTCGAGAACATTGCCAACCGGCTGCTGGAAGAAAAATCGCAGCGCTTCACGGAGGCAAACGCGCGGAACATGCAAACAGTGTTGACGCCGCTACGGGAAAAGATCAAAGAGTTTGAAGAAAGCGTAGACCGCAAATTTATGGATGAAACCAGGGAAAAAGCCAGCTTGAAAGAAGAGATCAAACAACTGCACACCCTGAACCAGCAACTGAGCGCGGATGCCCACAACCTCGCCACGGCGCTCAAAGGACAGAGCAAGATGCAAGGCGATTGGGGCGAAATGCAGCTCGAAACCCTGCTCGAAAAATCCGGGCTTCAAAAAGGCATCCACTTCCTTTCCCAAACCACTTTCCGGGATGACGACGGCAATGCCAAACGCCCCGATTTTATCATACAGCTCCCCGACAACAAACAACTTATCGTGGATTCCAAAGTATCGCTTTCCGCTTTTGAGCGCTATTTCAACACCGAGGACCCAAGCCAGCGCGACACACACCTGCGCGCGCACGTAGCCAGCCTGCGCAGCCACGTCGACAACCTGAGCAAGACCAATTACCAAACCCTCTACCAGATCAACACCCCCGATTACATGCTGCTTTTCGTCCCGCTCGATTCCGCGCTCAGCACTGCCGCCCAGGCCGACCCGCAATTGTTCAGCGATGCCCTCGAAAGGAATATTGTTTTGGTGAGCACCAGCACTTTGATGGCCACCATGCGCACGGTGGCACACCTTTGGAAACAGGAAAAGCAGTCGCGCTCGGTGTTGGAAATTGCACGACAGAGTGGTTTGTTGTACGACAAATTCGTGGCCTTTGTGGAAGATTTGCGCAACATAGGCGCCAGGCTGGATACGGCCCGCGTGGCTTATGACGATGCGATGCACAAATTGGTGAATGCAAGCCGACCAGGCGACACCCTTGTTGGAAAAGCGCAGAAAATCAGGGAATTAGGTGCCAGGGCGACCAAAAACCTGCCGCAAGACATGATCGACGAGGCAGAAGAGGTTAGCGAATGACCCCCATCATTTGCTCGCCGATGCGCTGTAAAAAGCCTTTGTCTTCGGTGATTATATCGGCCTTGCCTTGCAATTGCTGCGCAAAGGCTAGTTCCCTGCCCGTGCTGGTCCGCAAAGTATTGTTCTGGGTTATGGGCAAAGCGATCACAATACTGTATTCCTTGTCTTTTGGCACCAGTGACTTGCTGAAAACCTGGCCATTGACCGTCCCAAATTCGCGGTAGGGGTAGTTGTCCAATTTGATGATTACGCGTTGTTTTTCGGTTACTTTGCCGCTGCCGGCGACGGGCAACTTTGCGTTTCCGACAATTATATCCGAGCCGCCAGGCACTACTGCCATAACCTGTTCCCCCATTCGGACAAATTGCTGGGGTTTTAAGCCGTTCAGGGATATTTTGCCTTCTATCGGCGCCGTCAACACGAACTGTTGTTTCCAGCGGTTAATGGCCGTGCTGAGCAAGTTGAGGCTGTTGACCAGCAAAGTAGAGGCCGATGCACTGCTTTCCTGCTGGCCGAAAGAAGCTTTGTTGATGTTGTTTCTCAGCGAAATGATTTCCCGGCGTTTTTCCAGAATCATGCTTTCGTATTGGTCGCGCTGCCGCTCCAATTCGGACAATTTTGTGCGTTCTTTTTCAAATTCAATCAGCGATGTTATGCCTTGTTCGTACAGCTGTTTTTGTTTTTCATACAAGTCCTCTGCTCTTTTCAGCTGTTCCTTCACACGCGCCAGTGATTTTTGCTCAAAAACAATACTTTGCTCCAATTGGTTAATCTGCATTTGAATGGACCCTACGTTGGAACGGTAAGATGCGCCCCCACTTTCCCGTCCAAACTGAAAATCGTTCAAAAGGCGCACAAAATTGGCATAATCCACTTGCAAATCCCCCAAATTCAAGCTGTCGGGCAAGCGCAAGCCCCTGAAGTCCTCCACCTGAAAATTACGCCATGCGCCAACGCAGGAATCGAGCAGCACGACATCGTAATAGCTGGCCGTATTTTGAAGCACAGCCAGGTGCTGGTTAGGCATGACCATAACCGTGTCGTCGACCAACAAACGCGCAATTCTTCCATCGGAACGGGATATCACTTCTACCGGCGGGGTCTTGGTGGTGATTTCAACTTCGGCCGTGACGACATCCGGGTAACGCACAAACCAGGCCGCGGCGAGCATCAGTCCAAAACCTACAAAAACGATAAACGTACCGCGACGTACCAGCCATCCGGGCGGTGTCCCGAGTATCTCCTGCACTTCTTCCGAGCGAAGTTCTACGAATTCTTGTGGCTTTAACATCTTTGTTCAAGTCAAATCAAGCGCTAATTTAGGGGTTTTACTGATATGCCCCGTTAAATTCCGGAATCGGAGCCTTGATGCGGTATTCTACTGGCAAAACCTGTCGAATGGAGCAAATCCAACAAAAAGTTCACGTACCTTTGGTTTCAGACATAATACGTGAATGGATTTCAACGGCAGTATTTGGCAATCATTGCCGCAAAGCCCTTGAACATCAAACTAATCTGAAGAACATCAAATTTTTCGAAAAATGGC
>CAYVPM010000733.1:0-2947 GCA_964453475.1 uncultured Saprospiraceae bacterium
AATTGCTGGATGCGTTCGGTTAATTCCATTGATTATGAATTACTTATAAACGAAAGAGGGAACCTGTGGTTCCCTCTTTCGTTGGCATATCCCAAAATGCGCCACAAAGGTACATAAAGTGATTGGATTTTACAAAACCTTGACAAAAAAACAGGGCACTGACCAGAAACTGGTAGCACCCTGTATAACCCCAAAAAACCAAATGAAAACCTTTTATGTTAAACGCTAAAAAGCGAGTACATGCAATGAAGCAGCAAAAGAAAAAAGAACTTTATTTTGGTGTTCCTTATACCTTACCTGCTGGGACAAAGATACGGCCCATTCTGATATTTGCAATAGCTGAAGCAAAAAAAAATGTCGTTGATTGAATGTTATTTAAATAATTCTAGAAAACATATTGTTATTTGTGTAAAGTTGTCGTTTTTTGAATGCAGTCAGCTTCAAAAATTTGATAAATATCAACATAACTTTGCTGCTCTAAATTATGGCAAATTTTGTTTTCACATTTCCAACTCTTAATTGGCTCCGCTGTCGCGCTGGCATTTGTTGCCTTATCTTGTGCTTGTGCTTACAGGGATGTGCCGAGGACAAAAGCGAGCTCATTGCAGCAAAAGTGCTGGAAAGGGTGGAGGATTTCAGGAAAAAGAGAATTGAAGCCTGCCGCCAAAGTTTACTCGCCAAAGCCGAAAGCGCAGTTGATTCGTTGCTGCTGGCAGAAGCGCAGGAATCCCTGCAAGATTCCCTGGCCCGCCTCAAGCCATTCAGGCCTGTGCAACCACCAGCAGTATTGCCCATCGACTCTTTAAAGATAAAGCCCATATTCGATAAGGATTCGAACCAGTAGGCGAAAAAAACGCGAGTCGTCCCGATGGCTCAGGACGACTCGCGTCGTTAAAACAGGGACGGAAAGACCGCCTATTAAAAGTTCCGGTTACTTCGCTTTCAGGGCACGTGGCACTTCGATGGAAGCGATCGGCACAGCAGGCGTGTTCAAAATCTCGACACCATTAGGCACGATGATATCGCGCACACGAATGGTTGAACCCAATTCCATGGCTGTGATATCCGCAGAAACCTCATCAACAGCCTTTTCGGGTGTGGTGATGATGCTTACAGAGCGCATTTTGGCAATAAACTTGCCTCCCTCACGCACACCTTTGGAGGTGCCGACGAAACGCACCGGGACAGAAGCTTTGAACTTCACACCGGGAACAAGCTCCAGGAAATCGAGGTGCATCACAGCCTCTGTTACCGGATGGAACTGAATATCTTTTACGATACCCTTGTGTACCTGGCCGTTCAAGGTGATTTCTGCCATTTTGAATTTAGGTGTATAAACCAGCGGGCGCAAATCTGGTGCGTCCAGGTTAAAATGAATGGCATCACCACCACCACTTTTATACATCACCGCAGGCACTTGTCCGTTGCGGCGGATTTTTTTTGATTCAACTTTGCCGGAAGCTTCTTTCCGGTGTCCTTGCAATGCTATGATTTCCATCGTGTTGTATGCTAAAATGATACCTTTTGCTAAAAATGCCCGCAAAGGTACATTTTCAGGGAGAACTTTTCCAAACTGCGTTGAAAAATATCTACTTTTTTTCTGGTTAAATTATTTCCGCCGCGCTTTTGCCCAGAAGTAAAGCGGCACACCAATGCCCAAAATTAGAAGTCCAGGCACTGTAAACTGCGGTTTGGTGAAGAGCAGGTTGATGGTGAACCAACTTGCCAAAACGATGTATAGGATGGGCAAATACGGATAACCAACCGCTTTGTATGGTCTTTCCAGCTCCGGCCGTTTTTTTCTAAGGATAAAAATACCGGCCACGGTCAGGATGTAAAACAGCATAACGGCAAACATTACATAATCGAGCAAGTCGCCGTATTTCCCGGAAAGACAAAGTACCAAACACCAGATAAATTGTACCCAAAGGGCAAAACCTGGCACCCCATTGGCGTTCAGTTTTTTCATCCGCTCGAAAAACAAGCCATCTGTCGCCATGGAATGGTACACCCGCGCGCCTGCCAACACCAGGCCGTTGTTGCAGCCAAAGGTGGAAATCATGATCATCACGGCCATCAATATGGCCCCCGCGCCGCCCAGCATGGCTGTGAGGGCAGCGGTACCTACACGGTCTTGGGTGGCGTGCTGAATGCCGTTGGCCAATACGTCGGTGCTGTTTGCATCGCCCCACAAAGGCAGCACGCACAAATAGCTGATATTGGCCAGCAGGTATAATATGGTCACGGAAATTACGCCAATAGCCAAAGCCAGCGGCACATTCCGTTTCGGGTTCTCGATTTCCCCGGCGATAAAAGTTACGTTGTTCCAGGAATCGCTGGAAAACAACGAGCCGACCATGGCTACGCCGATGGCGGAGGAAATGGCCGCAAAACCAACAGGCCCCGGCGCCGTGATGTTGGAGAAGAAATTGTTGAAGTTGAGCGCCACCACTTCGGCATTCCTGAACACGAAAATGCCCAGCAATATCAGCACAGCCAGTGAAATGGCCTTGGTAATGGTGAGTACGTTTTGTACAAAGGCGCCAGTTTGCAGGCCCCGGGTATTGAGCCAGGTAAGTACGAACAAGGATGCGATGGCTAACAACTGCGCGGCAGAAATGCGCACAAAGCCCAGATCCGCCAGGATATTATTGGGACCAAGCTCCGGCACCAGCACTCCGGTAAATTTGGCAAACGCTACCGCAACCGCTGCAATCGTGCCGCATTGAATCACCGCGAACATGGCCCAGCCAAACAGGAATGCCACCATTTCACCGTAAGATTCCTTCAAATACTGGTATTGCCCGCCGGATTTAGGGAACATACCCGCCAATTCTCCGTAAGAAAGGGCAGCAATCAGCGTCATTACGCCTGTTATCAGCCAGGCTAGCAAGAGCAAAAAAGGACTGCCCAACACACGGCTCATATCGGCGCTCACGATAAAAAT
>CAYVPM010000734.1:0-2947 GCA_964453475.1 uncultured Saprospiraceae bacterium
GTGCTTGCTGGCGGTGTTGATGTTTATGCCCACGGCGTTCACGCAGCTCTCCACGGTGCGGTCGAGGCCTTCTTTGAGTTGGGTTTGGTTCACATCGTGCTGGTATTGGCCGACACCGATGCTTTTGGGGTCGATTTTCACCAATTCTGCGAGGGGATCCATCAAACGCCGGCCAATGCTCACTGCGCCACGCACGGTAATATCTTCTTTGGGAAACTCTTCGCGTGCAGCTTCACTGGCAGAATAGATGGAGGCTCCGGCTTCATTTACCTGAAAAACTTGCACGGGGCGCTCAAATTTAATTTTTGCCAGAAAATCCATCGTCTCCCGGCCTGCTGTCCCGTTGCCCACTGAAATGGCTTCTATCTGGTATTTCTCCACCAAATGCTCGATTTCAGCCTGGCTTTCGAAGGTTTTGCGCTGCGGTTCGTGCGGATAAATAGCGGTGTTGTGCAACAAATTGCCGCTGGCATCGAGGCAAACCACCTTGCAGCCTGTTCGGAAGCCGGGGTCGACGCCCATTACCTTTTTTTCTCCCAGTGGCGCCGACAGTAACAATTGACGCAGGTTTTCTGCGAATACGCGAATGGCTTCGGTGTCTGCTTTTTCTTTGGAAGTATTTCGGAATTCTGTTTCGATGCCCGGCTGAAGCAACCGTTTGTAGCTGTCTTTCACCGCCGTGCGCACTTCGGCGGCAGATTCTCCATACCCATGCACGAACATGTTCTCCAGGTCGCCCACCGCTTTTTCTTCCTCTGGTGCGATGCCCACGCGCAAAAAGCCTTCTTCTTCGCCGCGGCGCATGGCCAGCAGTCGGTGGCTGGGGCATTTGGCCAGGGGTTCGCTCCATTCAAAGTAATCGAGGTATTTTTTGCCCTCTTCGTTTTTGCCTTTCACCACACGGGAGGCGATGACTGCCCCGCGTTCGAAGTGCCGCCGTATTTTATCCCTTGCTTTAAGGTCTTCGCTGATCCACTCGGCGATGATGTCGCGGGCGCCTTGGAGGGCCTCCTCCACGCTGGGCACCTCATCGGTAATATACTGGGCCGCAATGGTTTCCACTTCTTTGTCTTTTTGGGCGAACAACCTTTTTGCCAAAGGTTCCAGGCCTTTTTCGATGGCGATGCTGGCGCGGGTTTTGCGTTTTGGCCGGTAGGGAAGGTAAAGGTCTTCCAACTCAGTCATGGTCACGGCCTGTTCGATGGCGCGTTTCAGTTCCGGAGTTAGTTTTCCTTGCTCCTCAATGCTTTGGAGTATCACTTCCCGGCGTTTGTCGAGCTCCAGCATCTTTTTCCAGGCATCCTGGATGTCGGCGATTTCCACTTCGTCCAATTCTCCGGTCGCTTCCTTCCTATATCGGGCGATAAAGGGTATGGTGGCGCCGCCTTCCAGCAGTTCAATGACGGCTTCAATTTTTCTTGCCGGGATTCCGGTAATAGGCGCTATGCGGGGGGCGTATGACATTTTTTTGCTTTTAGTGGCATTGGAGCGTTGCTTCCGCAAAGGTCTTTTTCCTTTCAACAACAAACAATAAGTTTTGAAGGAAGTTATCCACACCCACTATTTAAGTTTTAACTTTCGGTACCCGGCAGCAGGTTATCTTTGCGAATGGATTAACACATAGAAACATAGAAACATAGGACACATAGTTTATTGGCCCTCAAACTTCTATGTGATCTATGTTTCTATGTGCCTATGTGTTAAAAAAAATATGTGTTGAATAAATCTCAGGTAAACAACCAGGGTTTTTATAAAATTTTCTAAAATGGTACGCATTCACTGTTTAATCTTAGTTTTTATTGGGTTTATGTCCGCACCGAAAGTTGGCGCCCAAGGGTTCCAGACTGTTTTCTCTGGATTGGCTGGTCAGGAGCTTATCGACAGCCTGGCCCACAATTACCGCCCATCCGTGGTGCTTGATTACGCCAACTCCAGGGACACACTGTATGCCAAAATACTTGCCAAGGACGACGACAGCTTGCGCTGCATCTACTCCGGCCATACTTTGTACCTTGACCCGACGCAAGACCCGACCCAATACGTCTACCAAAATGGTGGCACCAACGGCATGAACACCGAACACGCCTACCCACAGGCAAAAGGCGCTACCCCCAACACGAACGCCCACAGTGACATGCACCATTTATTCCCGACCCGGATTGCGGTAAACGAGGCAAGGGGCGACAAGCCTTACGCGAATATCCCGGACGCGCAAACGCAAAAGTGGTTTTTGGGGAATCAGGTTTTTACAGGCATCCCAACCCAGAACATCGATGCCTATGCAGAATCGGGGAGTGCGACCTTCGAGCCCAAAGAAGCTTCAAAGGGGGATGTCGCAAGGTCCATACTCTATTTTTATACCGTTTACCGCGGACAGGCCAATACTGCTGATCCCAATTTTTTTGCCTTGCAGCGGTCTACGCTTTGCCAATGGGATGCGCAAGACCCAGCTGATGCTGCGGAATTAGAAAAAACCTGGCAAATTGCAACTTATCAGGAAGGGAAGCCAAACCCATTTGTGTTGGATTGCACCCTGGCTTCCCGCAGTTGGTGCCCGGAAGTGATGGCGAATTGCCAGGTTTCAAGCCCGGACATTCAACAGCCCGCACTTTCCTTGCGCGTGGCGCCACAGCCTTTTTCCGGTTGGGCAAACGTGTTTATGGAACTGCCTTTTTCCGGGGATTTGAATGGGCGCGTTTATACCCTGTTAGGACAAGAAATACATGCATTCAAGGCGGAAAATGCGCTCAAAGGGCCATTCGTCTTGCCAATTGATGGGAAGGGCTTTCAGCAGCCGGGTACTGGCCTGTTTTTTTTGGAAATAAGCCTTGTTGGCCCTACAGGTTACGCCAGACAAGTGCTTCCATTGCTTGTAGGCCAATAAATTTGAACTTAGGAAACGTTTATTTCTTTATCCACCCGCTTGGATTCACCCTTTCCTTCTGGT
>CAYVPM010000735.1:0-2946 GCA_964453475.1 uncultured Saprospiraceae bacterium
CATCGGCGATTGCGTAGAGCTGCGAAAACCAGGCGCCGGACGGCGGCCTATTGAAGCGATTTGGTACACGGGGCGTATGATGGGGCAGACGGTTGCCGCGACTATTTGTGGCGAAAAAACTGCCTACAATCCTCGGCTTTGGTTCAATTCCGCCAAATTCTTCGACATCGAATACCAGGTGTACGGCGATGTGCCGGCAAAAACACCGGATAATATCACCACCCTGTATTGGGAACATGCCGATGGTCGTAAATCCATTCGCATTAACTACGAAACAAGTAGCAAAGCTGTTACAGGTTTCAACCTGATGGGCATACGCTATCGCCATGAAGTGTGCGAAAAGTGGATTTTGGAACGGACAAATATTGAAACGGTATTGCAAAATCTCTCCCTTGCCAATTTTGATCCGGAATTCTATGGCCAATACGAACGCAATGTGGTGGAAACGTACAACCAGTTAAACAATACCCAGCTAAAGCCCCCTTCAAGCCGGAAACACAACCTGGTCGCCCGCTTCCTTTCCGCAAAAGCCTAGCTCAACGCTCATTATCGAATTATCCCATTATCGAATTATCAAATTAAAAAATGAATAGCCAAACCGTTCCCAGCCTTTCCCTCGCACAGCCCCACCCGATAGGCGTCAGCACCCGCCAAAAAATGGCCCTTGCCCTGGTCGGTATCGGGATGTTGTTTTTCCTGGTTGCATGGGCTTCCGGGCATGCCTGGTCGCCAGCGATATCCTTGTTTGCTGCACTCGCATGTGTTACAATAGGTTCACTATGGTACACTCGGGAGGCGTATGCGGGCAAGTTGGAGGGTATCAAAAACAATGGGGTGATGTTTCGCGATTTCAGCAGGCGGGGTATTTACGGATGGATAGTCGGGGTGTTTATCACGGGGTTTTATGTTTGCCTTTATTGGTTTCCTGCCATGTTGGCCGGATTGATCCAAATGTTCGAGCCTTTAAGCCAGTTGATGCGGGGCAAGCCTTCAGACCAGTGGTTTGTTTACGGTAGCTTTTACACATTGGCAGTGCTGCTGATGGGGGTAAAATTTATTTACAAATACCGCCACAACCGCTATCAGGTGATCCGCACCTTTTCCGTCATGTTTTTCCAGTTGGGCTTCAGCTTTCTTATCCCAGCCTGGATGATGCTG
Source organism: uncultured Saprospiraceae bacterium (assembly GCA_964453475.1). Lineage (GTDB taxonomy): Bacteria > Bacteroidota > Bacteroidia > Chitinophagales > Saprospiraceae > M3007. The sequence continues at coordinate 1,159 of CAYVPM010000735.1, forward strand.
ATGAACCAGCCGGAGTTTTACTTCACCTACTTTTGGCCCCTTAAATACGATTACCTTTTCCCGAGCACCGTTGGTTGGCTGACCAGCAGTTATGGCCATTTGGGGGTGTTTTTGGTGTTTTGGGGGGCTGTGATGAGTTTTATCGCGGTGCCGGTACTGACTTATTTTTATGGTAAACGCTGGTATTGCTCCTGGGTTTGCGGCTGCGGCGCTCTGGCAGAAACGGCGGGCGACCCTTTCCGCACCCTCTCGGACAAATCGCTGGGCGCCTGGAAAATAGAGCTCTGGCTGATACACAGCGTATTGGTATTCATCACCTTGACCACGATTTTGTTATGGGCCAATTCCTGGAAAGAAGGCGCTATTTTGGGCAGCTACTCCCTGGCATTTTCCAAGACCTATTCCTTTTTGATCGGCTCCATGTTTTCGGGCGTGATCGGCACGGGCTTTTACCCCATTCTCGGCAATCGAGGCTGGTGCCGCTTTGGTTGCCCGCAGGCGGCTTTACTGGGTATTTTCCAAAAGTACTTTTCCCGTTTCCGCATCACGACGAACGGCGGGCAGTGCATTTCCTGCGGCAACTGTTCTACCTACTGTGAAATGGGCATCGATGTGAAAGCTTATGCGCAGCGTGGGCAAGACATTGTGCGCGCGAGCTGCGTTGGTTGCGGTATTTGTTCGGCGGTGTGCCCGCGGGGGGTGTTGCGTTTGGAGAATGGATCGGTGGATATGTCCGAACGGGCGGAGGAATTGCGGGCTTTTCACATTAAGGCTTAAAAAAAGGTTTCTCACAACGACACGACGACACAACGTGAAACACGCTTGGGCCAAAGGCAGGCCAAGGCCAAGCAAAATCCCCCGTCGTGTCGTAGTGTCGTTGTGAGAAACAAGCCCCGAGCAGGCTCACTATTTTCCTTTCTTCTTGCTCGACTTGGCTTTTGGGTTAAACGCCAGACATTTTTCTACCCAAAAATCCAGGTCACTGTCCTTTTCATAACCCGCTGATTCGATAAAAAGATACCCGGCCATTGGCTTGCCGCCGTGGATCATCTGACTTGCGCCTTGCCTTTCTGCCAGGGAGTCGATATCATCTGGGCCGACACGTGCCATGAGGCCGTTTTTGTAGGTACCGAGGCACATTTTGTCGTCTACCATAAAGCAATCGCCGCCAAACATCTTTTTGTGCTCATATTTGACGTTTTTGGCAACAAGGATGTCAGCGATGCGCTCGGCTGTGATATGATTGTCCATCAGTCTTTCATGTTTAAATTATAGAATTGGATAGGCTGCAATTGTTGGCGTTTCCTACAAGAAGGTTGCAAGTTCATACAGCTTTTGAAATCCAAGATAAGACGAAACAAATGAGGTTTTGAAACATTAGGGGCTGAAAAAACGCATGTTCTTTCATGGAGGGGTGATGGGTTTAAAAAACATCCAGGTTTAGGTGTATATTTGAGCCATAACAAAGCGAATTATACTATGATTAAAGTGGTTTTGAATGATTTGAGTGAAACAAAAGCCTGATTTTAAAGTGATTGTAGTATTTAAACATTCACGACCACGCTGCGTTGACTATAAATGCAACTGCGCTACTTCATTTTCCTGTTCCTGCTCTCAAGCTGTCTCGCTGGCACGCTTCAAGCCCAACTTGATTCCATCCACTGGATTCCACCGATGCACGGCCGCGCAGAACTTGGCCCTCAATACCTGTACATGTCCACCCCCGAAACAAATCCCTTTGATGTCAGCATTAGGGATGGGGGCGGAAACCTTCTGGGGACGGTCACC
>CAYVPM010000736.1:0-2938 GCA_964453475.1 uncultured Saprospiraceae bacterium
AGCGCTGCGCACCATCAACGCCTGGGCTTTTTTCGACTGGGCAAATTCTGCTTATGCGCTGGTGATCACTGTCGCCATTTTCCCAGGCTACTTCCTGACGCTTACCGACGACAGGGTGAACGTGCTGGGCTTTCACATGTCGGACAGTACTTTGTACGCCTGGAGCATTGCCCTGGCTTATCTGATCATTGCCCTAGTGTCGCCCATCCTGTCGGGAATTGCGGATTTTGGTGGTCGCAAGAAGGTTTTTTTGCGCTTTTTCACCACTTTAGGAGCAATGGCGTGCATATCGCTGCTGTTTTTCACCAGCATGGACACCCTCTGGGTTGGCGTGATGGGCTTTATCCTTGCCACGATTGGCTTTGCGGGTGGCATTGTGTTTTACAATTCCTTTTTGCCGCTCATTGCTACGGAAGACCGCTACGATGATGTCAGCGCCAAAGGGTTTAGTTATGGGTTTATTGGCAGCGTCATTTTGTTGGTTGTAAACCTGGTGATTATCATGAATTTTGGCTGGTTTGGGTTTTCCGATGGGTTGCGGGCAGTGCCAACCGCCTTTGTCATGGTGGGGCTGTGGTGGCTGGGTTTTGCACAGATTCCCTTGCAAAGATTGCCGGAGGACAAGCCACAGGGGCCCACTGAAAACCTGCTGGGGAAAGGCTACCAGGAGCTGAAAAAAGCTTGGCGCAATTTGCGCGGCGATTCCAATACCTTGTCTTTTTTGCTCGCTTTTTTCTGCTACAACGCAGGGGTGCAGGCGGTGCTGTTTTTGGCGTCCACCTTTGCGGAAAAAGAATTGAAATTCACCACTTCCGGGTTGATACTCTTGATATTGGTGCTTCAAATCGTGGCCATCGGTGGCGCTACTTTGTTTGCCAAAATATCGGGCCGGAAGGGGAACAAGTTTTCGCTGATGGTCATGTTGGTCATTTGGACTGCCATCTGCATCGTGGGCTATTTTGTGCAGACAGGCGCAGATTTTTACCTGCTCGCTGCGGCGGTGGGCGTGGTGATGGGTGGCATCCAGTCGCTCTCGCGCAGTACTTATGCCAAATTACTGCCTAAAGACACGCCTGACACAGCCTCCTATTTCAGCTTTTACGACGTTATGGACAAGGTTTCGACGGTAGTCGGCACCTTCACCTTCGGCTTTGTGGAACAGCTCACGGGCGGCATGCGCAACAGCGTGATGGCGCTGGCGGTGTTTTTTGTTATTAGCCTGGTGGTGCTTTCCCTGGTAAAAATAAAACGTATGGCAATCAATGGTTGAACACGCCAAAGCCGCGGTTGCCCAGCACAATCCCTCCTTCAATCAAAACGGCATAGTAAATCCCAGTCGGCAGTGCCGGAATCGAAACCTTGGTAATGCTAGCAGGCTCATTGCCTGTAGCAAACAGTTCCGTGGTCAATATTCTTCCACTGCTGTCCAATAATTGCAGCACGAGTTTGTGTTCGCCCTGGAGCCCCTTCAAATGAACATGCAGATACCGTTGACTGCTGTCGAGGGTAATCTGCAAATCGAAGGCTGCGCCTTGATTGTTGACGGATACCAGATTTTCGTAAGGGTATTGCATCCATTTTACCCCCCCATTGCTGAGCAAATTGTTCTGGAAGTCAAAAAAGGTAGCATGTTCTTGGTGAGAGCCTTGCCCCCAGGGCGTCCAGCAAGCAGACGAAACCCAGGCAGGCTCCCAATACATCACCCCGGTGGCGCCCTTATTGAGCACTTCCTGTGTCATGTCCACCAGCCAACGCCGCTGGTTCTCCGGGCTTGCGGGAGCATAATTGGGGTGCACCGCAGTGATGATATTGGCCGCATTGTCGTTGTATTGGTTCGTCCAAATATAACCGGTTTCAAAAATCATGACTTCTTTTCCGGCATATTGCTGCTTCAGCTGCGCCACAACATTCCCGGCATCTGCGATGGAGGTCGGTTTGTGCCATGCCCAATAATAGGAAATCCCAATGATGTCGAAATCTGTGACGCCGTTGTTCCAAAATCCCTGCATCAGCCAGCCTGCATCTGCGGGGCCGGCAATGTGGATAGCGACCTTCACTTCCTTCCCGCTTGCCGTTTCCACGTCGCGCACGGCTTGAATGGCACTTTTGAACAGCTGGCTGTTGCGGTTCCAGTCGAGCGACCATCCCGCCGCATCCACGGCTGGAGAAAGCATGATGCCCTTGTTGGTCTCGTTGCCAATTTGCACCATTTCGGGCAGCAAACCTTCGCTGTTTAAATCGCTGAGCGTTTTGTGGACGTAATTGTAGAGCGAGTCTTTCAACAAGGGCAGGTTGTTCACCACCCCCAGCCAGGCGCTGGGGCACAGTTGCCGCTGCGGGTCGGCCCAAAAATCGGACAATTGAAAATCGAGCAGCACGGCCATGCCCTGCGCCTTGGCGCGCGCGATGCTTTTGCGGACATCCTGGAAATCGGAATACCGCTTGCCCATGTTCAAGGTATCGTACCAGGAAGGCGTGTGCCAAAGCCGCAGCCTGACGAGGTTGCTGCCATTATCCTTAAAAATCTGGTAAACATCTTTTACGGCGCCGTTTTCCTTGTATACCGCACCGCAATCTTCCATCTCGTTCACGTAAGAAAGGTCGTTCCCAAAAAAGAAATTTTGGGCGTTCGAAGTGCCCCAGTTGAGCAAAGTGGCTGCAAGAGCCACTAGAATTGTCTTGAAATTCATCGGTAAAGCTTTGCACAAACATACTTCATACCGCGGAACTTGCAGCGCCAAGATTTCCTTGCAAGAAAAACAAGCGGCATCGATATACCCTGATTCTTTGCAGAAAAAAACCGACATTTGCCCCTCCCATTCCGCAATCCTAAATCAGCATTCCGCATTCCAAATCGTGGCACGCAAGAACAAACTACGCAAATTCGCCGAAGTACTTTCCTTCCCCAACGTATATGAATGCTACGATATTCAGCAGC
>CAYVPM010000737.1:0-2937 GCA_964453475.1 uncultured Saprospiraceae bacterium
GGGGCCATACACATCGGCATCGAGCAGGCCCACACGGGCGCCCAATTGCTTGAGTCCCAGCGCCAGATTGACAGCGATGGTGCTTTTTCCGACACCACCTTTCCCCGAAGCAACGGCAATGATATTTTTGATATGCGGAACGCTGCTGACATTTTGCTGGCTGTCGGTTGTGCGGGCCATGAAATGTGCGTTCACCTGGGCGTTTGGGTATTTTTCCACAACGGCGCCGATGCAGGCGAAATTGAGCTCGGCTTTGCCAGCCATTTGTAGCGAAGGGATCATCAACTTGAAATTGACATTGTTCCCATCAATTTCAAGGTCCTTTACCATGCCTGCAGATACGATGTCTTTCCCTGTTTGAGGGTCGCGTACCGTGCTCAATGCTGCCAATATTATTTCTTTTTCCATCAAGGGCGAAGGTACAGCAACGTTGAGGAAGACTAGGTTGTAAGTAGCGTATTTTAATCAGGACGAGATTGTGTTTATCCAAAATTGTATGTAACTTTGAAATAAACACGCAAAATAATAGCCTATGAAAACTTTAACGCAAAAACAGGTAAATGAAATTTCGTTCCAGATAATTGGAGCAGCTATCGAAGTCCACAAAGCCTTTGGGCCTGGGTTATTAGAGAAAGTTTATGAATCATGCTTGAAACATGAATTGGAATTGAGGGGGTATTGTGTAACCCAACAGCAGCATGCCCCAGTTGATTTCAAAGGGTTAGTATTACCTGCTGAACTGCGGCTCGATCTTTTGGTTGACGACTGTGTTGTAGTTGAAGTAAAGGCGGTAAAAGAAATGCTCCCTGTGTTTGAGGCTCAATTGTTGACCTATATGAAGTTGCTGAAAAAGCCTAAGGGTGTGTTGCTCAATTTTTGTTGTACGAACATTTACCAGTACGGCCAAAAAACCTTTGTGAATGACTATTACCGTCTGCTCCCCTTTGAGTAGGTTTTAACACATAGACTTTTTTTTAACACATAGTCTTTTTTTTAACACATAGACACATAGAGACATAGGACACATAGATTTTAAAAACACACCCCTATGTGTCCTATGTCTCTATGTGTCTATGTGTTAAAAAAACATGTGTTAAAAAAACATGTGTTAAAAAAACTGTGTGTTACGCACCACGCAGTTGAAATGCAACTGTTTTCATGCGTTTTGTTTCCAAATCAGGCGCCAATGTTTCTCCCAGCACCATTTCCCGCGCCGTCGGGATTTCAAATACCTGCCGCATATCCCGAATACGGGCAGCAGGTACGCCAGCAACTTTGAAAGCCGACATCAGATCCGCTATCGTGCGCCTGGAAATTGCCCCAGATAGATGTTCATTCAATGCAGCCCGGTTGGCGACCCTTGCGGTATTTGAATTAAAATCAATATTTTCTAAAAGAAACGCTAGTTCCAGGCTGGCACAGAGCTGCCGGAATTGCCGCTCCGTGCCCACCGCCAGCAACACCGGATACCCGTCGGAGCTGGTAAAGACATCGCCGTAGGGAGCAATATTCGGGTGTTGGGTGCCCATGCGCTGGGGTATGTTGCCGTTCATCAGGTAGTTGCTGGCCTGGTTCACCAAGGATGCCAGCGCCGATTCCAGGAGCGAGGTCGTCAAAGTGCTGCCTTTTCCTGTCCGCTCCCGGTGCAGCAGCGCAATCAATATGCCTTCCTTCAACTGGTGTGCCGCCAAAGTGTCGATCATGGCAACAGGCATTTTTACTGGCGGGCGCTCAGGCTCTCCATTCATGTACATAAACCCTGCCTCGGCTTGCAGCACGGCATCAAATGCGGGGCTTTCATCTTCGGGATCGGCATACGCATTCAATTGGGCAAAAATCAGCCTTGGGTTGCGGCTTTGCAGCGAAGCAGCATCCAGGCCCATGCGCCGGGCGAAGGAAGGTTTAAAATTCGAGATCAGCACATCGGCAGCTATGGCCAGGTGCAGCGCTTGTGCATGATCGGAAGGGTCGTTGAGGTCGAGCAACAAGTGCTTTTTACCCCAATTCACACTGCACCAATAGGCTGAAATGGGCGAATCAGGGTTTTCGCCAGGCTGTTTCCAGCCGCGCGTGATGTCGCCTCCTGTTGTCTTGTTTTCAATTTTTACCACTTCGGCGCCTAGTTCTGCAAAAAACATTCCCACAGCGGGACCAGCCAAAACACTGGCAAATTCCACTACTTTTAAGCCCTTGAAAAATTGATCTTGATTGATATCCATGAAAATATTTTCTGCTGCACAAATTCGTGAATGGGACGCCTATACCATTGAGCATGAACCGATAGCGCCCCTTGAATTGATGAATCGCGCCGCCAGGGTTTTTACAGATTGGCTGATAAAAACCTGCCCCGACCCAACGCGCCCGATCGTCATTTTCTCGGGCACCGGGAACAATGGCGGCGACGGGCTGGCCGTGGCGCGCATGCTCAGCCAGGCACAATTCGCGGCGAAGGTAGTGGTTTGCGATTTTGGGGGACGACAATCGGCGGATTTTCAGGCGCAATTGGCCATGATTCCCGAATTATCCCCGATTAAACCTGTGTTCTTTAAATCGTTTGCTGCGGTTCTGGAAAAAAGCGGGGATTTATTGCCGCCAAATGCGCTGCTTATTGATGCTTTGTTTGGTTCAGGCTTAAGCCGGCCACTGGCGGGAGATTGGGCGCAATTGATAGCGTTTCTGAATGAGACTGGAGTAGAGATCGCCAGCATCGATATGCCGTCGGGACTGTTTTGCGATGCGTGTTCTATTGGCAATCCTGTGCTGCGGGCCAACAAAACCTTGACTTTTGAAGCCCCAAAGCTGGCATTTTTGTTGCCTGAAAATGCAGGATTTGTGGGCGATTGGGCTTGTGAAAGTATTGGGCTGCACCCGGAATTTGTTGCAAAGACTGCAACGCTGGATTATTACCTGAGCCGCCGGGATGCCGGAGCTTTGCGG
>CAYVPM010000738.1:0-2935 GCA_964453475.1 uncultured Saprospiraceae bacterium
TTTCCGGGATACTACGGTCATTTCTACTTTTGTTTTCAGCTCTTTGGCTACGGCGCCGTGCAGCCAATTGACTTTCAGGGTACCCATTGCTCCGCCTTTGCCATCTGAGCTTCGGGAGAAATCAGCTGCGGACAGTGATTTTCTGCCAAAATCGAGGTCGATTTTCAGGCGGTTGGGCTTCACGGTTTCAATTTTCACGGTTTTGTTGAAGGTGGCGCTGCCCCACCATCACCTTACAATTCCAGTTGCCTGTGGGCGCGTCTTCACGGGTAGCGCAGTAGAATGGGTACACGCCGCCAACATTCGTGCTGATGGTGCTGCGATACTGCACGGCACCGCGGGGGTCGGTGAGTTCCATCGAAACGGGGTGGCCTTCGGGCAGGCGGCCTGATTTGTCTTCCAGCACAAAATTGAGGTAGAGTGAATCGCCGGGCCTCCACACGCCGCGCTCGCCGTAAATATATCCTTTCAAGCCTTTTTGCGCTTCCGTGCCGGCCACGTCGAAGCGGCTGAGGGAGAGGGTGTTGCCGTCGGCCATGCGGAGGTAACCGCGGCGGTTGGCAGCGCTGGCGACAGCGACGAACGGAATTTCACGCAAACCTTCCAGCAATACTGTGCCATCGCTCTCAGTGCGAATTTTGGCAATGGATTGAAGCTGAAAATTCAATAATTCAATGTCGATGCCACTGAGGGGTTGGGTGGTATGGAGGTCGGTAACGGCCATGAACAGGGAACCGTCGCGGCCCAGTTTGCCCGTAATACCCAGGTCGCTCACAAAAGCATTGCGTTTTACGAAATGCTCTTCGTAGTAATATTCTTTGGCACAAGGGTTGTCGCGGTTTTCCCAGCGAAAAGCATTCGGGTTTTCGCCTTCCTCATCGTCGCCCCACCACCAGGGGTCGTCGTCGCTCCAGTAGATGCCGCGTTCGCCGCCCAGGATGCTTTTTGCCATGCCGAATTCGTCTTTTTCGTCGGTGACGGGCACTAGCGTCTCTTTGGATGCTTCACAAGAAGTATAGTCTTTCCTGAAAGCAATGCGCACCTGATAAATGGCGCCCGGGTCGCGGCGGATCATGTCTTGCAGGTCTATGGCGTATCGTTGCCAGGTTTTCCCGCTTGCGTTGGGGTTGAGTGCTGCGAGGTCGAATTTTTTCTGTAAAATGATTTTTCCCACGCGTTCCAGTTCGCTGTTGCCCTCCAGGTCATTTACTTGCAGGTACTGTAAAATATTGCTGTTGAATATTTTAAACACTTCCACGTCGATGGCGCTGAGTCCTACAGCTTCGAAAGGGAAAATGACGCCGCCATTGGCTTGCTGTGGGATAATGGCGCCGCGGCCAACAAGACGCACGCCGGGCTTCAGGTCTTCGAATTCTATATTGACGCTGAATGCTTCTTTCAGGCTTTGGCCCGCGGCATTGCGCACACCGGGGTCGACACTCAGTTTCTGTGTGCCCACGATGCGCTCGCTGGGGTATATGCGCACGAAATTGCCATCGGTGACGAAGCGCAGCTTTCCGCTAAAGCCTTCGATGCGGATCAGGCCGCTCAGGTCTTGGGCGGCGGCGATTGGGTCGCTGAAGTTGAGCAGCACATACTGTTCTTCCACTTGAATGGCGTTGGCAGAGAGCACTACGAACTCATCGAGCGGTGGCACCAGTTGTTTGGTTTGAAGGCTCCTTCGTCCACCCACGGGGCTGCCGTTCCAATTCAAATTCACAAAAGAAGCCGCTACACTGCGTTCCACGCCGGCAACTGTCCAGGTGTGGGTGCGGCCATCGGCATGGTGTTTCCAGTTTACGCCGAGGGCTTTATTGCCTTGTTTGGCGACGAGCATCTGTTCCACTTTGGCTGCATCGCAGGATTCATTAATTTGAAGCTGGCCGCGGACTTCCTGCTGGCGGAGGTCGCTCTGGTTGGCTGAAATGCCTTCCGTAACAACCTGATAGGCCAGATCGCGTACGTGGAACTTGTACTGGAATGTTTTAGCCAGCTTGGGTACATCGCTGTAAATGCGCCCGAGGTTCACATTTACCGTGTATTTTTTCCCAAATGGGAGGGCTGTGCTGGGTTTGAGGAGGATGGTGCGTTCATCTTCCCATACAGCTTGTCCGTCGATTTTCGGGGCGCTGTAGAAAACGTTGAGGGGCACGGACTGGCCAATTTGTTCCTTGCTGATGGCCGGGTTCACAAAACGGACGCGCAGCGGTTCGTTGCTGCCAACCGCGCCGCCGGAATAGGCATAAACGTACTTTGAAACAGCCTCAAAGTAGGCTTCGTTCTTGACGATTTTTTGGCTTTGAGCCAACAAAAAAATACCGCTAATGGCTGCAACAGCGATAATTGCGTAGGTTATTTGCTTTCGCATGGGATGTTGGTATGAGAGTGAAGAAATATGGGTTCGTGGTGGTTGTAAAGGGGATGTTTTCGGGGAAGGCATCGTTGTTTTCATGGGATAAAAGTATGGAAGAACCGCACAATAATTTGGGGCAAAATTATCAACCGTTAAAAACCAATGAGTAGATGTGGTATTAAAGGCAGCATCCGAGCGGAATTTTAACAATGCAGCGAACCTTCGCTATGCTTTTGTACCTTTGCCAAATTATCGACCTGTAATATTCTCATCATTTGTCCAGTCCACTTTCCGGCATGACATTCACTGCCGCACAAATAGCCCAAATTGTAGATGGCACCGTAGAGGGCGATCTCAATGCCAGCGTCTCCAGGCCAGCGCGCATCGAAGAGGCAGGCGACGGCGATTTTGCATTCCTCGACAATCCGCGCTACGAGTCCTACGCCTACACAACGAAGGCATCTATCCTGCTGCTCCAAAAATCATTTTTGCCGGTGCAGCCGGTTCAGCCAACGTTGATTCGGGTAGATGACGTACGAGGCGCATTGGCAAAATTACTGCCTGTTTTTGATCCATCGAGCC
>CAYVPM010000739.1:0-2928 GCA_964453475.1 uncultured Saprospiraceae bacterium
AAATATACTGTGGGTAAACCGTCCACCCTCCTTCGCCAAAGCTACTGCGTGTAAACCGTCTACCGTCCACCGTCCACCGTCTACCTTAAAAATGGAATACAGAATCGAAAAAGATACCATGGGCAAAGTGCAAGTGCCAGCCCATGTCTACTGGGGAGCTCAAACGCAGCGATCCATCGAAAATTTTAAAATCGCCCGGGAAACCAACCGGATGCCCATTGAAATCATCCGCGCTTTCGCTTATTTGAAAAAAGCGGCGGCCCTCACCAATTTTGATGCGGGTGTGCTGCCCAAGGAAAAATGCGAGCTTATCGCCCGGGTTTGCGACGAAATCCTGGCAGGCAAACTGGACGACCAGTTCCCGCTCGTCGTTTGGCAAACAGGCTCCGGCACCCAAAGCAACATGAACAGCAATGAGGTGATCGCCTATCGCGCGCACGTGCTGCATGGCGGCCAACTCAGCGACGAACAGAAGTTTGTGCACCCCAACGATGACGTCAACAAATCCCAGTCGTCCAACGACACCTTTCCGACAGCCATGCACATTTCGGCCTATAAAATGCTGGTGGAAATAACCATCCCGGGCATTGAAAAGCTGCGCGACACCCTGCAATCCAAATCGGAGGCCTTTATGGATGTCGTGAAAATCGGCCGCACACACTTTATGGATGCCACGCCCCTCACCCTCGGCCAGGAATTTTCCGGCTATGTGGCACAGCTCAACCACGGCCTGCGCGCCATACGCAACGCCCTGGAACACCTCTCGGAACTGGCACTCGGTGGTACCGCCGTAGGCACAGGCATCAACACGCCCAAAGGGTATTCAGAAAATGTGGCACGGCATATCGCGGCACTGACTGGGCTGCCATTCATCACCGCCCCCAACAAGTTTGAATCGCTGGCCGCCCATGATGGCATCGTGGAAGCTCACGGAGCTTTGAAAACAGTAGCCGTCAGCCTGATGAAAATCGCCAACGACATCCGTATGTTGTCCTCAGGACCACGTTCCGGCATCGGCGAAATCCACATTCCCGACAACGAGCCAGGTTCTTCCATCATGCCGGGTAAAGTAAACCCTACCCAATGCGAGGCCCTCACCATGGTAGCCGCGCAGGTTATGGGCAACGACGTGGCCATCAACATCGGTGGCTCCAACGGACATTTTGAGCTCAATGTGTTCAAACCGGTGATGATCTACAATTTCCTGCACTCGGCCCGGCTCATCGGCGAGGCATGTGTTTCTTTTAACGACAAATGCGCCATTGGCATCGAGCCACTGCGCGACAACATCGCCAAGCACGTCAACAATTCCTTGATGCTGGTGACAGCGCTCAATACCAAAATCGGGTATTACAACGCCGCAGCGATTGCACAGAACGCCCACAAAAAAGGCATCACCCTCAAAGAATCGGCACTGGAATACGAGCTGCAAGGGCTCGATTTCAAGCACATGACGTCGGAGCAGTTCGATGCCTGGGTGCGGCCGGAGGATATGGTGGGGAAATGAGGTTGTAGAGCGGAAAATTTACATCGAGTAATAGCATAACAAATTGAAATGTAGCTTCAAGCGCTTTTGAAAGGGCCCTGGTTTTCCAGGTAAAATACCGCCTTCATTCAGCAGTGGATGCCTCATTCAAACAAAAAATGAGCCGCCCCGAACTCCCGGAGCGACTCATGTTTCTTTGGCTTTTAATATCTGAATAACCCAATTGGCTTAGCGTACCACAACCAGTTTTTCGGTCGTCACGGCGTTGCCCGCCTGAATGCGCACGAAATAAAAACCTTCTGCAAGGTTGCTGGTGTTGATGTTGTAGGTTTGCTCGCCTGCAAATGCTTTTTCATTTACTTGTTGCCCAATAAACTGCCCATTGAGGCCGTAGATATCAACGACGAGGTCGGTCGATGCTACCAGGGTCAGTTGCAGTGTTGCCTGGTTGTTGGCAATGGTTGGGAACAACTTCATGGCGCTGATGAACTGCGAAATCTCTTTGGTTTCAACCAGGCAAGCCGTGTTCAAGTCTTTGAATTTCGCCCAGCCGCAGCTCCAGTCGGAAGCAGCACCACCGCCACCGAAGGCGCCGATGTAAGTTACTTTGTCAAAGAAGGGCTTGTTGATGCGCGCCGAACTGAAAGAGGCGGCGCCCAAAGCAGGGGAGCTTGCAGTCGGTTGAGCGTTCGGGGTGTCCAGGTTGTAGGCATTTTGCAGGTTGGCGCCGCTTGGGCTGACGTTTGTAGCATTGCCCCAGCCAGCATTGGCAAACCAGGTACCGATAACGAAACCATTGGTTGCATTGGCGCTCAACTGCGCCACCGGGCCATGAATTTGGGTGTTTTTTACCTCCAACAGGCCGTTTGTTGCGTTTGTTGCGCAAGCATCTCCATCAATAAAGAGGCCAACCGGGTAACTTCCGATAAAAAGGCTGTTGAAAATGCTGGTCTCTGAATTGCGGCGCAGGTGGGCGGCGCGCTTGTAATTGGGATTCATGGCGCCGGTTGGGCCTACGATCGTAACATTGGAATAGGTAGGTGCTGTTTTCGGCGTTGTAGCATCACCCGAAGCGTTGTTATCCGATTCGAAACCGTTGGAACCGCTCACATCGGCAATTTGTGGGTCGCGTACCGAGAATGCGTATTGGATGTTGCCATTATAACCGTTGTCTGTGTCAAAATCGTCGTCGAGGGCCCGGTAAGCGATGAGATGCTTGCAGTTCACCGAGCCGCCGAACCATTCAAAGGCATCGTCGCCAGCAAAAGAAACCTGGACGTAATCTACGGTGGTGCCGGAGCCGACAGCACCGAAAGTAATGCCGTTGATCTCGTTGTTTGGCTGGAAAGCGATACCTGGATACTCAATGCGCACGTAACGGAGGGTGCCTGAATTATCGTCGTTCACAGCGCCACCGATCTGGTCGCCACCGCCGAACAATC
>CAYVPM010000740.1:0-2924 GCA_964453475.1 uncultured Saprospiraceae bacterium
AGCCCAAGAATAAAAAGCAAGGGCAGCCAAGCGTATTTCGGCCAGTGAATTGCCGCGGCCTGAGGTTGTTTAAATATGTTGATTCGCATAAAGTCAATTTTTATTTTGCGCATGGCGATAGTAGGGTGGGGCAGAAAAAATAAGCCCAAAAGTAACGTGTTTACCATGCTTGGCGGTTGCGGCCGGGAGGATAGTTTCTCACAATGACACGAGGACACGACGATACGACGAAAAAAGTTTCTCACAACGACACGACAGTACGACGAAAAAAGTTTCTCACAACGACACAACGACACGACGGTACAGCTGGTGTGATTGATTGGGCTTTTGTGTGTGCTTTTTGTTTCTCACAACGACACGACGACACAACGGTACAGCTGGTGTGGTTGATTGGGCTTTTGTGTGTGCTTTTTGTTTCTCACAACGACACGACGACACGACGGTACAGCTGGTGTGGTTGATTGGGCTTTTGTGTGTATTTTTTGTTTCTACTTGTGACAAATCGAAATTGGATATTCGTTGTGTCGTTGTGAGAAACTTTTTTCGTCGTACCGTCGTGTCGTTGTGTCGTTGTGAGAAACTTTTTTCGTCGTACCGTCGTGTCGTTGTGTCGTTGTGAGAAACTTTTTTCGTCGTGTCGTCGTGTCGTTGTGAGAAACTTTTTTCGTCGTCGTTGTGTCGTTGTGAGAAACTTTTTTCGTCGTGTCGTTGTGAGAAACAAAGCACCCGCGCAAAAGCCATTTCGGCTAAAAACGCAGCACAACTTGTCTTATTTCACAAGCTCCCCTACTCTACAAACACAATCTCCCCCGGCGCAACCCCGGCCCTGAACGAACGTACCACCGTCCCGTCTGTCTTCCGGACAACGACTTCCCCAGCCGAGCTGAAGTCCTTGGCATCGGCGCAGAACAAATTGCCGGTTGAAGGTTCCACATTCAAGCCATAAGCTGGCTGGTCAAAAAGTTTGGTCATGGCGCCGTTGACATTACTGTAAATAGCCGTCCCACTGGTGAAATAATAGGCCGAAGCTGTCACAACCAGGTCGTCGCTTCCTTTTGGGACGCTTATCCCGGTAATGGGGTTGATGAATCCAAGGCCGAGCCATCCTTCGCTTGTGTCGTTCCAATAGCCCTTGCACAGCACATACCAGGGGTTAAAGCCACTTTGACTGTGTACCGTGAGGCAGCAAGGGTTCTTTTGGCCTGGAATGACGTGTCGGGACACAAGTTGGTCGTTGTTGTCAACAGCGATGCTGGCCACCGTGCTGTCAACGCCGTAGCCGCCGCTGTTGGCGACGAACAAATACCGGGATTGCTCCAGAAAAACCATTTTTTCCGGTCCGCTTCCGACCAGCGTCGTATTGACTACTTTGTTCGTTTTCAGGTCGATTCTGGCCACACTGCCTGTAACCCCGTCGGCGCCCCACTGGCTCACGTAAGCAATATCGTTGCTGATCGGCAGGAAATAGCGCGGCAATGCGAGACCACCAATGGTATCAAGGTACGTGAATGTTTCAGGATCGACCACGACTATGCGATTGGCTCCATTCACCACGATATAGCCTTTTCCGTTGTGGAAACTGAGCGACTGCACGAATTGCCCCAAACGGGCGCCGTTGTTCGCTTTTTCGTAAATGGAATCCTGTACTTCGCCTGTGGCCGGATTGTACCAACTGATGGTGCCGCTGCCGCCAAAGGGGCCTTCGTTGACAACAAAAACACCTTTTGAATAATTAGAACCAGGTTGTAGATCGTCCGGATGTTTATTACAGGACGACAGCAGCCAAAGGGCGGCAAAAAACCGTGAAAACAATTGTTTGACCTTCATTTTATTGATTTAAAACGTTGAAAATGAAAGGCAAACGGGGAAAGAACGAAAAGTCGGGCCAGGCATCGCTGCCCGGCAAACCGTTCGAGAGCCTTCTACCCGAAGCCCAGGTGAACTGTAGGTCATTGGCAGGTCTTCTGGCTCGTTTCTGTGCTGTGCGCCTTCCCGGTTGCCCAGTGGCAAATGGCACAACACATTCATGAAACTTACAGCAGCGGGGACTGCTCCGGGATTGCACCGGATTCCCTTTTCATTCTGGGTGTTGTGATTGGTGATCGGTTGACCGGTGATTAGTGACTGGTGATTGGTTGATCGGTGATTGGTGCACATCAATGGTGAAACGGCATAGGATGGGGTTCCAGCATCATGGCCAATTTAAATAGGGTGCACTTGAAAAACCAAAAGTGCTGGAAAGCAAATCCCAATTTTGGAAAAGATGCTGTGCACCAATCACCGATCAACCAATCACCAATCACCGATCAACTGATCACCAGTCACCATTCTAGTTGACAACCAAGCCCAGAAACCAATTTCCACCCGTAAAGGTCAACTTTTCCGTAGTTTTGCGCACCCTGCCATCCATTTATTTCCAAAAATATACATCTGTGCCAACTGTAGCGTCTGCCAAGAAAAGAACCCCGAAAACTGACAATCAATATGGTACATCGAACGAGGTGCTGGAGCGGGCCTTTCTGCTGATGGCTACAGCAAAGGCGATGACGGAAATTTACGAGGACAATTTCAAGTTCGTGAGCAAGTACGTGCACGCTACCTCGCGCGGGCACGAGGCCATACAACTGGCGGTGGGCATGCAGCTGCTGCCCCAGGATTTTGCCTATCCCTATTACCGCGACGATGCCATGCTGCTGGGCATGGGCTTGCGGCCTTATTCACTCATGCTGCAACTGATGGCCAAGCGCGACGACCCTTTTTCCGGTGGTCGCTCCTACTATTGCCATCCCAGTTTGCGCGACGAAAATTTTCCCAAAATACCGCATCAGAGCAGCGCCACGGGCATGCAAGCCATACCCGCAACAGGTGCAGCAATGGGACTTTGGTATCATGAGCAAATGGGTACTGCCGCTTTTGGCGCACCC
>CAYVPM010000741.1:0-2923 GCA_964453475.1 uncultured Saprospiraceae bacterium
GCCATCGCTTAGAACACATAGGTTGACTTCTTCGAAGTCGGCACACAATATGCGGATAGTCCGTTTTTCTTTTTTTTGTGTGAACCCAGAATGGGCACATAGGTTTCCCCAGGCAAAGATAGAAAGGCATATTTCATGTTTGAAAAGCTTATCTGCGTCAATAAAAATCATATCAAAAGGTCCTTCATTTTCCGCAATAATTTTCGGTAAAATGTCCAATGCTTTTCCTACTCGTAAATCTACTTTTTGGGAAAGCCCTGCATTATCAATGTTCTTTTTAGCAACTTCCCCGTGATGCTTATCAACTTCAATTGTTATAACTTTTCCATTGTCGGGCAAAGCCCTTGCAAGCCATATTGTGCTGTAACCTCCCAAAGTTCCTAATTCTAGAACCTTTTTTGCATTACAAGCAATCATCATGACCTGTAAAAATTTACCTTGATTTGCAGAAACGCTATGTTGAGGCAATCCTTCTTTGTCAAGTGATTTAATAGTATCTGCCAAAGCCTGATCCTCTGTTGCAAGTAAATCACTTATGTATTTGTCAACTTTTAAAAATATTTCTGTGTTCATTATTAAGTTTACTCATTTATGTGGCGTTGCTAAACGGTTGCAGTTAACGGTTTGGGGTGCGGTGCTTTTAAGTCATTCAATGACTGTAGCGTCTTTTCAATGGATGCTTTTTAGCGTTTAATTGCCTGTACTCGTTTGTTTGTTTTAGTGAAAACAAATATTCGTTTTCTATTTCCTTCTCGCAACTATTGCATAAACCATCGGGATTTTGTCGTCCAAATGCTCAATTCTATATTTTTGGGGCTCAACTTCGACAGTTTTATTGAAGCAATTATAAGGTGAATAGTCGTATTCGTGAAACTGATTTATTTCAAGTCCATTTTTTATCAAACTATTCATCACCTCGCCCAAGCCGTGATTCCAGGTTATGCATTCTTGTGAAATATCCGCCGCTTTGTCGGCATAAGTTCCGTTTTCTAATTCAATAATTGCATCCGAATTAAAATACCTGTAAAGTATTTTTTCAAAGTTGTCATCAAACATCCAAACTACGGGATGAAATTCTACAAACACAAATTGTCCATTTGGTTTTAGAAATTTAGAAACAACTTTTGCCCATTTATCTATATCGGGCAACCAACCTATTGTTCCGTAACTCGTAAATACAATGTCAAATTGTTTGTTTAAATGATTTGGCAAATCGTAAATATCACAACAAATAAATGTAGCATTTGCGTTGGTTTCTTTTGCAATTTTTATCGCACTTTCAATTGCCTTGTCTGATAAGTCGACGCCAGTAACACTTGCGCCAAGCCGGCTTAAAGAAATTGTATCTTGCCCAAAATGGCACTGAAGATGTAAAATAGTTTTACCCGATAAATCTCCAAGCAATTCTAGCTCAATGCTATTTAATGATGTCTTTCCTTTTATGAAATTACCAAGGTCATAAAATTCCGACTTCAGGTGTGTTTCAATTCTATTGTTCCAGGATTGTCGATTTATTTCAATGTAATTATTTTCTTTATTCATTTTATAAGTCGTTTTTATTTCACCATCTCCCATATTTCTTGCCCAGGTTTCCTGCCTGTCAGCATTTCTAAAATTGAAAATAAATATTCATTTTCTTTTTGTCCGCTCTCGTCAGCCATCCATTTGAAAGCCGTTGTCGACAAAGGAAATAGTGCCGTTAAATCTAATTTCCACAGTTTTTCTTCTTTGTAGAAATGAAAATAAAACGGCGCAATTTGCCCGTTTGCGATGAGCTGGCCTTTTGCAAAGTCATTTTCAATTATTACCTCTCCGATTGTGTTATTTGCCACGCTGTTTTTTCCAACCATTCCGCTTTTAATTGCATAAACCAAAAGTGCTTTTCCGTCAAACCTTAAAATGTCTTCTTTTGGTGTTCTATGCCGCACAGAAAATACCATTAGTTTGTCCAATATAGATAATGTTTCAACTTTCGAAGAGTCCGCCGTCTTTACCAATTCAAGAATGTAGCTGTAGTATTTAATTGTCCTGCTGTCAACATACTTAACTGCCTTTTCTCCTTTGTCATTAAGAATTGCAGACTTGTAGTTGTTGAACGATTTTACAACTTGTTTCTGTTCGTTCTTTTGACCATAAGTCAGTGGCCCTGTGAGTAGCAGGAATAAAATGCCTAAAATTTTGAAAAACCGTCTTGTCACTGCTGCTTCAAGTGTCAATTCTTGTAGCAATTCTTGTAGCAATTCTTGTCCTAATGTCATGCTTTTACTTTTCTCTTTTTGTTTAATTTTCAATGTTTCGTTGCCTCACTATAGTCAACTCAAAGTGGTTGTGAAAACCCTGATCGGATAATCATTTTAAAATCAAGTATTTTCCATCATTCAAAACCACTTTAATCACAGTATATTCCATCTGTTCAACTTGCACAAAACCCAAAGTTGTTTGCCGCTTTACATCTCTACGTCTTTTAGGCCATACCCAATAAATTTCTTTTTTACATTTGAGTCAACAAGTCCACAAACAAAACTCCATATTTCATCATCGCTCCATGCGTCCTCGTCAGGCACCAATTGAATGATTTTCTTGTTAGAGGAATAAACCGTACAAACATTTTTTATTCCTCCTCGAAATGAGGCCGCTTGTCGTTTATAGGTAAACTCAATTCCTCTAAGGTCGTACTTCAATGTCTTTTTTATTCCAATATAATTTTTGTGAATGAAGGTCAGGCTACTGTCTATTTTGTCAAGCTGAATTTCAGTTAGCCTGGATATAACAACAGTAAAAATAATATACAGCAATAAAATAATCACTAGAGATGTCCAATCACTACTTGTGAACCTTGAAGACAAGAGAACTGTCACACCAATGAAGATGGCGGATTCAAGTTTCAAATGCAACAGATTTAGAGTTTTCTTATCGGACATGT
>CAYVPM010000742.1:0-2921 GCA_964453475.1 uncultured Saprospiraceae bacterium
ACATTGGCCAATTCGCGGATATTGCC
This sequence comes from uncultured Saprospiraceae bacterium, assembly GCA_964453475.1. Taxonomy (GTDB): domain Bacteria; phylum Bacteroidota; class Bacteroidia; order Chitinophagales; family Saprospiraceae; genus M3007. The sequence goes on from CAYVPM010000742.1 coordinate 27, forward strand.
AGTCCAGTTGTGCTCCTGCAAAGCTTTGATGGCTTCGGGAGTGAAATTTTTGGGCGGGTGGCCATAGTCGTCAGCAATACGCCGGTTGAAATGTTCCAGCAGGAGGGGAATATCTTCCCTGCGTTCGTTGAGGGAAGGCACATGCACGACAATGACGGCGATGCGATGGTACAAATCTTCCCGGAAGCGGTTGGCGGCAATCTCTTCGCGCAAGTCCTTGTTCGTTGCTGCGAGCACCCGAACGTCTACCTTGATCTCCTTGTTGTCGCCGACGCGGGTAATCTTGTTCTCTTGTAGTGCGCGCAACACTTTGGCCTGGGCATCCTGGCTCATATCGCCGATCTCATCGAGGAAAAGTGTGCCGCCGTTGGCAGATTCGAATTTGCCTGGCTTGTCGGCAATAGCGCCTGTGAAAGACCCTTTTTTGTGGCCAAAAAGTTCGCTCTCAATCAATTCGGCGGGAATGGCTGCGCAATTCACCTCAACCATTGGGCCTTCCGAGCGGTTGCTTTTTTCATGTATCCAGCGGGCAACAAGCTCTTTTCCCGTCCCGTTTTCGCCGGTTATCATCACGCGGCTTTCAGTGGGCGCCACGCGTTCCAGCATCTTTTTGATTTCCCGGATGGGGGCGCTCTCCCCGATCATATTCACGCCTTTGTTTCCTTTGACTTGTTTGCGCAGGACCTGGGTTGTATTCACCAGTTCGCTGCGGTCGAGTGCATTGCGCACCGTGATCAACATGCGGTTGAGGTCGGGCGGCTTGGAGATAAAGTCGAAGGCGCCTTTTTTAACAGCTTCAACTGCAGTGTCTATGGTGCCGTGGCCGCTCACCATGATCACTGGCGTTTCTGGTGTGAGGATCTGAAGGCGCTCAAGCGCTTCAATGCCGTCCATTTTGGGCATTTTGATGTCGGTAATGATGACGTCAAACTTCTCCTTTTGAACTTTTGAAATACACTCCAGGCCATCTGAAGCTTCTTCCACATCATATCCCTCGAATTCGAGGATGTCGCGAAGGGTTCGGCGGATAGGGGTTTCGTCGTCAACGATCAGAATCTTTGCCATTGGTTTTGATGTATTAAAAAGGCCACAAAGGAAGGTCATTCATTTCAAATTCCCTAATTATTGTCAGGAGTTGTGGACAAAAAACAAGTTGAGCCATCCCGAATCAGTGCGGGATGGCTCATATCCTTTTATTGTGAAAGGTGTTGGGGTCCACACTACCGGACATTTTTCAAAATCGAAGCATATCCAGCAATGTGGTTTAGGGTTACTCTTCTGCATCAAAGGCCGCGAAGTCGAACAACAGCGAGAAGCGCAGGGTATTGTCGAGGGGGTTGCGCTGGTTGCTGGTTGGCACCAGGTAAGAGAAGTTGAGGCCAAAAATATTGTATTTCACGCCGAGGCCAACGCTGAAATATTTGCGGTTGCCTTTTGAATAGTGCTCGTAGAAATAGCCCATACGCACGGCAAACTGGTCGTCGTACCAATATTCGGCGCCGAGGCCGTAAGTCATTTCTTTCATTTCTTCACTGAAGCCACCCGGGGCGTCGCCAAACGACTTGAACACGCCGCGAATCGGGGAGTACTGCTTGTAGTCGGGGATGCCGTCGCCGTCGTCGTCGATTTCCGGGCGCGGTGTTGGCACCATGAGCTTGTTGATGTCGGTGCTGAAGGTGATGGAGTTGAATTCATCGAGTCCAATTTTCAAGGCGCCGCCCAGGCCGAGGTTGGTTGGGATGTAGTCGCGGTTGACAGAGTTGGTGTAGGTGATCTTGGATCCGAGGTTGCTGATCGCCAAACCAAAAGTGAAATCACTGTCGTACTTGCCGACCTTGACAGGTGTTTTATAGGTCATGGAAAGGTCGGCCGCACCCGCAACACCCGGCTTGATTTCATTGCCTTCTACGATACGCCCGGTAGCGAGGTTGGAATAGATGAGCTTTGCGCCGACGGCTGCCGAGAATTTTTCGGAGAGTTTGCGGGCATAGGCGCCTGTGAGTTCAAATTCGTTCGGGCGACCCTGACCCAGAGACTCGCCCTGGTCATTGGTAAACTCAATGTCGCCCAGGGAGAAATAGCGCAAACTGCCGCCTATCGCTTGAAATTCGTCAATTTTGTAGTATCCGGAGAGGTATGCCAGGTAAACATCATTGAGGCCCAAATTGCGCATCCACGGCGTATAAGTGGCTGAAATAGCCACATTTTTGGTGGCGAAAGCCAGTTTGGAAGGGTTATAATGCATTCCATTTGGGTCAGCAGAAGTAGCGATGCCCACATCGCCCATGGCGCCACCACGGGCATCTGGCACGATGCGCAGGAATGGAACTGCCGAAGTTACCGAGTTGGCGCATCGTTCGCCGGTAATAGGGTTGTTGCCATCCACGCACTTTGGCGAAAGCTGGGCAAACAGTGCATTCCCCGAAATCATCATGATGAGGGACAGCGTCAGTGCGATTGAATTTTTCATATTATACAAGTTAATTTTAGCCGTTTTGGTTGTGTGTTAATGGCCATAAATGGTCTTCTGTACCGTTGAGTGCTGAATTGACGCAGCAAGCGCTTGTTGGGTTGTCTGCTCTTTGAAAAAAGTGCGTGATGAGAGATGAGAGATGAGAGATGAGTGATGAGTTTGCACGGCGCCCTTTTCTTTTGGGCTTTATTTTTCAGCCCCTTTGGCACTACTGGCTAACGCATGTTACGCATTAATCAAGGTAAGCACTGCGTCCACAACGCTCTTTATCAAATTATCAAATTATCACATTATCAAATTATCACCCGTCATTTCTTGCCCTTTTTCCAGCTTCATAAGTTCCAAAATGGTCGGCGCTATGTCGGCTAAGCGGCCATTGCGCAGGGCTTTGACATCGGGGTGCTGGTTACTAACAAGAATAC
>CAYVPM010000743.1:0-2914 GCA_964453475.1 uncultured Saprospiraceae bacterium
ATCCTTGGGGCATGGACGCCATGGTGCAAAGCGATAAAAGCACCACAAACGGAGCGGGGTTAATCGAACTGAATGTGGCTTATTCAAACTTGCTCAGCACGGAGCAGCGGCATTATTCCCTGCTCAAGTTCGACCTCTCGGGCCTGCCTGCAGATGCTGTGGTGGACTCGGCGTTCCTGAGCCTGTATTTTAACCCGAACGATCAACTTGGCATTTTTGGCCATGGGCATTACGAATTTGTCGCGGGTTCTCAATTAGCCCTCGACCGGCTTACCGCGCCTTTTAACCCGAACAATACAAACTGGAATACTCAGCCGGCATTTTCGGCACAAAACCGGGTGACCGTCAATAAAATCAGCTACCCTGGAGCGACATCCAATTTTACCCACATGCAGGTGACGAAATTGGTGCGCGACATGCTCGACCCAAACAAGGAAGGAAACCACGGATTCCGAATGATTTTGATTCCGCTGACCAGTACCCGGCAGCTTATTTTCGCATCCAGCAACCACCCGGATCCCAATCGGCACCCAAAATTGGAGCTTTGCTGGCACAGCGGAACGACGAGCCCTGTCAGGGAGGTGCGCACGGTAAAGCCCATCCTGTTGAGCCCAAATCCGGTGCACGATATACTGAACATCAGCATTCCCGAACAGCATGTTCGTCAATGTCAGCTATTGAACGCACAGGGGCAAATCCTCCAGACAATTCCGCTGCATCAGGCGGAGAACAGGGTGAATATGGAAGGCTTACCGGCCGGGGTATACATGCTGCATTTTGACGACGGTTCTGTTCGGAGTATCGTGAAGCTGTAGCGTGAAGCGCCTATCATTCCAGACAGATAGCCCCTTTCGCATAGGCATCTTCCCGCCGCATCACATTGATAAAACGATTGGCTTTGATGGCGCCCACATATTTGGATGCCGGTTCTTTCCGCATTTGAAATTCTTCCAGTATCGGCTTTATCCAGGCTGGGCAGTAGTCGTTGAATTTCAATTCGAGGATAAAGTAGCCGGGGAAGGTATAGTTCACGTCATGTTCGGTGTACAAATCTTCCACTTTGGGATAGGCCACACTGCGCAGGTTCATATCAAAAGTGCAGCGGAAATCATTTTCGATGCTCTTGGTATTGGCCATAAACGGCTCCCGTTCGTATATGACGTTCACGACGGGCAGGAGGTTCCGACTGAGTATCTGGTAAAAAAAGCGGCGACCGTTGTCGGGTTTCTGAATGAAAGGCGCCAGGTCATCATAGGCAGCGCCCTTGAACAGTTGTTTCACGATGCCGAAAGTGGTATCTGAGCGGTTTTTCAGGATGGGGCCCTCGTATTTGCGCTTGATCTCCATAAATACGGTGGAATTGTCGTCGCCGATATTGTAGCCGCGCAGGCGCACTTTCATGCGGTGCGGGATGCCCTCCACTTTGGTATGGAACATTTCGAATCCCGGCGTATCGAAGTAGATGCTGCGCACGGTGTACATGCCGTTTGGTTGTTGCTGCGCAAATTTATCCCGCTGTAAAAACGGCAACAGCGATTCCTTGAGTGGTTCGTACTGCTCGGTCGGGACAAGGTATTTGAATTCGAAGCGCATGGTTTACCATTTAAAATGCAACACCCGCTTGATGTATTCGCGCTGGCTTATTTTGCCAAAATCAACAGTGCAGCGCGTTGAAATGCCCGTGCTCAAGCGTAGCCCGACGCTATCGGGTTGCACCGATACTATCACCAGTCCAACCTGGTGGTTGTCCAGTATTTCAACCTTGGGCAAGGTGCCCAGGTATTTGGCCCGAAACACCTGCGCTGTTTTTACATCCATGACATCAATGACTGTTGTGGAATCCAGGTACGTCAGCTGCTCCACTTTTACGGGTATATGCACCAGGTATTCATCCGAACGCTGCAAAACGAGCAGTTCTTCGGGCAAAAGGGAAGGCACCACATAGCCCGAAAATGGTGCACAGATCACAAAGGAAAGCCCTTTCTGACGCAATATGGCGAGCCTGTTTTGCAGGCCGCGGAGTTGGGCCTGCGTAATACCCACGCTCTCAACCTTCACACCCGTATCTACGTTTTCAAGGTTTTTCTGGGCAATGTCCACCTGTATTTTCGCCAGCCGGTATTCATTTTCGATGGTTTGAAATGTGGTTACGGCCAGCAAGCCCTCTTCTTTCAGGCGTTTGTTGGTTTCGTAAAGGGCAGCTTTCACGGCCAGGTCTTGTTTTGCAAAATGGAGTTTGTTCTCCGCTTCCTGCACAATAGGCGGCTTGTCGCCCGTCGTATCTGCCGAAAGCTGGGCCTTGTACAGCCCCAACTGCGCTTCTATTTCCTGTATCTCCTGGCTTTGCCGGATAGAATACATCCGAACAATGGTGTCGCCCTTGTGCACATACGCGCCCACGGGCAGGTCGATGCGCATGCCGGAAAAATCGCCCTGCTCAAACTGGTAGGAGTCTATTTGCTGCGCAGCCCCTGTCTTGTTGTCACGGATTACAGAACTGAGCCGTCCTGCCTGATCCTGCATAATCTGCCATTCCTGTACTGGCATCGCTTTTCCGATGCTTACGGCAAAGTAAGGCACCTTCATGGGCACGTATAAAGCTATCAACAAAATCAGCAGGAGAATTAACCCGCTATACAATGGTCGCACTGCGAAACGCAATAAAAGGTTAGGAAAATGGTCAATTCAGGCTCTGAGTATAATTTTCAGCACTTTAGCAACGGACAAAGGTATTAAAACACCCCATAAAATCGACTTTGACAGTGAACCAGTCATATAGTTTAAGGTTGTCTCTTAAGTAGCTTAAGGGTCAAGTAATTTTTTATTGCCAAATCTGTATTGGTTTTGCCAGGGAATAAATGTGGCTGTCTCATAAGCCCCAGCGGGGCTTTACCTTTGTAGACCCGGCATATAT
>CAYVPM010000744.1:0-2904 GCA_964453475.1 uncultured Saprospiraceae bacterium
TCAGCTCATACAACGCGCTGAGCGCGGGGCTAATTGTCCTAAAATTCAAAAGATAATTTTTACTTTTGCGCCCGATTGGGAAATGCGACACCGCATAGGTTATTCAACACTTAGGTTTTTTAACACATAGACACATAGGTACATAGATCACATAGGGGTTAAGGAATTTACCTGTGCATCTGCCTTAAAAAAATATGTGTCCTATGTTACTATGTGTCTATGTGTTAAAAATAGATGTGGCACAGTTCCCTATTTTCATTCTCATTACGGCATTGGGTAGTGTTGACAAAATTAGACGATGGGTCTCGAGCGGTTGAATGCGAGCAGGCTTGGTCTAAAATTTCAGGCATCAGAGAGGTCAATCCATCCCAAGGTCTAAACGTCAACATTATTATGAATGCATTTGAAAATCTCGGCATTGCCGAAGATTTGCTGCAAGGTATTGCAGCCCTGGGTTTTGAAACGCCCACTCCCGTACAAGAAGCCGTGATTCCGGTAGCCCTCGAAGGCGACGTCGATATCATCGCGCTGGCAAACACCGGCACAGGCAAAACCGCCGCATTTGGCCTTCCTGTTTTACAAAGAATTGATCCGAAGGAACGCAGCGTGCAAGCGCTCATCATGTGTCCTACCCGCGAGCTGTGCGTGCAGGTAGCCAGCGATTTGGAGAACTATTCCCAATTTGCCCATCAATACAAAGTGGTTGCCATTTACGGCGGCGCGGGCATTGAAGGCCAGATCCGCCAGGTGAAAGCCGGCGCTCAAATCGTAGTAGCTACCCCTGGCCGCCTCATGGATATGATGGCACGCAAAGCCGTGCGCCTCGATTCCGTACAGCGCATCGTGCTGGATGAAGCCGACGAAATGTTGAACATGGGCTTCAAAGAGGCCATCGACTTTATCCTGGCCGCCGCCACCGACCGCAAATCGATTTGGCTTTTTTCCGCCACCATGCCCAACGAGGTGCGCAGCATCGCCGCCACGTACATGGACAAGCCGAAGGAGCTTACCGTTGGTGGCCGCAACCAAACCAACGAAAACATCGAGCACATATATTATGTGTGCCGCCCGGACGACCGTTACGCAGCCCTCAAGCGCGTGGTGGATGCCAACCCCGGCATTTACGCGCTCATTTTCTGCCGCACCCGCGCTGAAACCAAGGAAGTTGCCGAACAAATGATCCGCGATGGCTACAACTCCGATGCCCTTCACGGCGACCTCGCCCAAAGCGACCGCGACCGGGTGATGCAGCGCTTCCGCGAGAACAACCTCCAGCTCCTCATCGCGACCGATGTGGCAGCCCGCGGCCTCGACGTGAGCAATATCAGCCACGTAATCAATTACGGCTTGCCCGACGATATTGAAACGTATACCCACCGCTCCGGCCGTACAGGCCGTGCCGGGAAAAATGGCGTGAGCATTACCATACTTACGCCAAAATTCGAGCCGCGCATTGCACAAATAGAGCGCAAAACCAAAGCCAGCATCACAAAGCAGATGTTGCCTACGGGAATGCAAGTCTGCGAACAGCAGCTTTACCATATCATCCACGGCATCCATGAACAGGAGGTGCATTACGCTGAAATAGAGCCGTTTATGGTAAAAATTCAGGAAGAGCTGAAAGACCTCAGCAAAGAGGAACTCATCAAGCGATTTGCCAGCGTGGAGTTTAACCGCTTCCTGTCGTACTACCGCAATGCCGAAGATATCAATGTGTACCCGCGCGGCGACAAACGCGGCGCGCGCCAGACAGTGTCCATCGGTGGCGGCTCCAATGGCCAAATGCAGCGCCTTTTCGTCAATGTTGGTGAAATGGACGGCGTAGGCAAAAAAGACTTTATCAAATTGCTTTCCCGTAACTTTGGGGTGCCTGCCTCCGGCATTGGTCATATCGACATGAACCGGGCTTACATGCACTTCGACCTCGACCCGGCTTACATCACCGTCGTGCGCCAGGGCTTGGGAGAATTTACGATAAACGGCCGTCGCATACGTGTCGACGATGCTTCCGAACCAAAAGGAAAGGGCGGCCCGAAAAAAGAAGACCGGATGTTCGACAAGTGGGAGAAAAAAGGGGGGCAAGGCAAGAAGAAACGTTATTGATGGTTTCAACCTGAAAGCAATATTTTTTTTATATGCTACTCTACAACGTAACGGTCACCATCGACCTCGATGTTCATGAGGAATGGCTCAGCTGGATGCGCGACGTTCATATCCCGGAGGTAATGATAACAGGCATGTTTATCTCGTACCGCATGAGCAAGCTTATTGGGCATGAACACACTGATTCTGAAATTTACACCATTCAATATCTGGTGAAGGATATGCCGCATTTGGCGCGCTATCAGGAGGAGTTTGCCCCGGAGCTGCAACGCCAGCACCGGGAACGCTATGAAGGCAAGTATGCCGCCTTCCGCACGGTGATGGAATTGGTCGACCACAACGACAAGATCTAGCATGGAGGCAATTTCTCTTTCCAAGCCAAACAAGTCGCTCAACGGTACATTGGCCTTGAACGGCTCCAAAAGTATCAGCAACCGGGCGCTTATTATTTTGAAACTGGCCAATGCTGAGCCAACGGAATGGCTTTCGAACCTTTCCAATGCCAAAGACACCACCACCCTCCAAGCCTTGTTGGCACAAGCAGGCGGCACTTTTGACGCAGGCGATGCCGGTACCACATTCCGGTTCATGGCCGCGTATTTAGCCCTCCAAGCGGGTCAACAAACCCTGACAGGCTCTGCACGGATGCAGGAACGACCCATCGGGCCACTGGTAGATGCCTTGCGGAGTTTAGGGGCCGACATTCAATACCTGGGCCAGGAGGGCTACCCGCCCTTGCTGATCGGCGAAAGGAATGCCGGGAGCGAAAACGTTCCTACCGTACGTGTCCAGGCTAATGTC
>CAYVPM010000745.1:0-2904 GCA_964453475.1 uncultured Saprospiraceae bacterium
TTAACTGACATCGGGTAAAAAGCATGCGCCAGGCAGTAAGCCCTGCCAGGGGAAGTGCGGCAGCTTGCACATCGTTGAGGTGGGTCGGCGACGGAAAAATGTTGGAAACGGGAACTGCGATCTTTTCAGCGAAAGTCCCATCTTCCGGCATGCCCAGCACCCTGAAGCTGTTTCCTTGAAAACGCGGGCTTTCCCCCCATTCGAGCGCCGGGTACAACAATACTTTTTGCCCCTTGTATTCCCCTGCGCCGTCGGAACCCAGAATACATGGTGTTTTTATATTAGCGTACAATCCTTGCTGGATGAACAAATCGCGGTGGTTCAAGGCAGCAGTTTTTAGCTGGACAAACGCCATGCCGGTGCCGGTGGCTGGTTCGGGCACGGCTTTATATTCGAGGGCTTCATGGACGGCATTGAATACAAGTGCTTTCATCGCTGCAAGTTTGAAAAGAATTTTCACACATGCTAAACAATTTAGCAACTTTGCGGTTCTTAGGGACAACATGAGCAGTATTCGACGCGCACTTAGGTTATTATTATTCATTGCAGCCAGCATGCTGGTGCTGAATGATGTCGTGCGCCTTGTGTCTTTGTTTATTCCTGGCAGTTTCATTACCATAACAATTGATGCTGTCGAGCAAGAGGAAGAGAACAACCCCGTCAACCCTTTCTCCATTTTTGAGGAGGAAGTAAAGCACAAGGAATGTTTTCCTACCTATTGTTTTTACCTCGCGAATGACAGCGGTTTAGAAACCTCTGTGGCCCACATCATCAAAAACGATGAGGTGCGGCACCTGGCTTATCTGGCCATTTTTTCTCCCCCCCCCAATTTGGCCTGAGCGCCATCCATTACCCATTTTTTTTCCAGCATTCGAATTGCCTGCGCCGCGCGCAAGGTTTTTTGAGTTTCACTTTTCACCATCTGCTGCTAACAGCCGTCAGGGATCAGCTTCAGGAGCGCATCTCTTTTGTGTGGCAACACGGCTGCTGGCTGTCATAAAATCACAACATTAACCATGCTGAACAACAGTTTGACAGCAAACTTAAAACAGGATTTACCAGCGGGAATAGTTGTATTCCTCATAGCCTTGCCATTGTGTCTTGGCATTGCACTCGCATCGGGCGCACCACTTTTTTCAGGGTTGATCGCCGGCATCGTCGGCGGCATCGTCATCGGCTTTTTAAGCAATTCACATACCAGTGTCAGCGGCCCTGCGGCCGGCTTGACTGCGGTTGTGTTGACTTCACTTCAGGTTTTGGGCAGTTTTGAGACTTTTTTGCTTGCCGTTGTACTGGCTGGCATTTTTCAAATGGCATTGGGCTTGGCCCATGCGGGTATGGTTGCCAATTATTTCCCATCGAGTGTCATTAAGGGCATGTTGACGGGCATTGGCATCATTATCATTATGAAACAGGTGCCACACGCCCTGGGTTACGACAAAGATGCCGAGGGCGACCTGGCGTTTTTTGAACCTGGCGGCAGCAACACATTTTTGTCCTTGTGGGAAGCTGTCACGCAATATATCCACCCAGGGGCAAGCGTGCTTGCACTGCTTTCTATCGGGATTATGTTGTTGTGGGAGCGGCCATTTATCAAAAACAGGATCAAATACATCCCGGGCGCCCTGGTGGCTGTGCTGGTGAGCATCGGTATCAATGAATTTTTCAAAAGCATTGATGGTGTCTGGGTGGTTCAATCGGAACATTTAGTCGGCATTCCAGTGCCCAACAATGGCGCCGAATTTTTTGCACAATTTTCCCTGCCCGATTTCTCGCAAATTGTCAATATAAAGGTATGGACCGTGGCTATTACCATTTGCGCAGTGGCTTCTATTGAAACATTGTTGTGCATAGAAGCTGTGGATAAAATAGACCCGCTCAATCGGGTTTCCGGTTCCAATAAAGAACTGAAGGCGCAAGGTGTTGGCAATATTATCTCCGGGTTATTGGGCGGGTTGCCCATCACTTCCGTGATTGTAAGAAGTTCTGCCAACGTTAATGCCAATGCCCGCACCAAGATGTCTACCATAATCCATGGTGGGTTGTTGTTGGTTTGTGCTGCCTTTATTCCCCATCTGTTGAATTTGATTCCCCTTGCTGTACTGGCAGCTGTGCTGATACTGACGGGTTATAAACTGGCAAAAATTTCTATCTTTAAAGAGATGTGGGCCAATGGAAAATACCAGTTCTGGCCTTTCATCATCACCGTGGTCTCGGTGGTGTTCACGGATTTGCTCACCGGGATCGGCATCGGGCTTTTGGCCTCCATTTTTTCGATTTTGCGCGGCAACATGAAAAATGCCTACTTTTTCAAAAAGGAAGAGTACCACGAAGGCGATGTGATTACTATTAAACTGTCTCAAGAGGTTTCATTCCTGAACAAAGCCAGCATCAAGCTCACGCTGGAGCATTTGCCCGAAAACTCAAAGGTCATCATCGATGCCCGGGATACCGCCTACATCGATTTTGATGTCCTGGAAAATGTTCGGGAATTTGCAAGCGAGAAGGCGAAAACCATGAATATCGACCTGGAATTGAAAGGTTTTCAGGAAAAATACAAGTTCTGGGAAGCTGATTTTGTGCACAGCGACCATCCTCAATCCGTTTCAAAATAACCTGAAATGCTCCTAAAGTCCATTTTACTTAACATCAAAAATTCTACCATAATGCGTACACTAACAAAAGAAGTCCGTGACAATCTTACCCCAAGCATGGCGCTTAATTTGCTGCGCTCCGGAAACGCACGCTTTGTCAACAACCTGAAGTCCAACAGAAACCTGTTACAACAAGTGAACGAAACTATGGAAGGGCAGCACCCTTTTGCCATAATATTGAGCTGCATCGATTCCCGTACCAGTGCCGAGCTGGTTTTTGACCAGGGCCTTGGCGATGTTTTCAGCGCCC
>CAYVPM010000746.1:0-2904 GCA_964453475.1 uncultured Saprospiraceae bacterium
GACCTGCTGCCCGCCGACGTGGTCGGAACCACGATATACAACCCCACCCTGGCTGAATTCACCGTGCGTCAAGGTCCCATTTTCGCCAATTTCGTACTGGCTGACGAGATCAACCGTGCGCCGGCCAAAGTGCAAAGCGCACTCCTGGAAGCCATGCAGGAACGGCAGGTGACCATTGGAAACCAAACCTTCAAGCTGCCTGAGCCATTCTTGGTATTGGCCACCCAAAATCCCCTGGAACAAGAAGGCACCTACCCTTTGCCGGAGGCGCAAGCCGACCGTTTTTTGCTCAAAGTAAAAATCGGATACCCGAGCCTGGAAGAAGAACGCAGCATTTTGCGCCGCAACCTGAACGACGATGAACTGGAAGTGAGCAAAGTATTGAGCGTCAAAACTTTGCTCCAGGCGCGCGATGCCGTAAAAAAAGTGTACCTCGACGAAAAAGTGGAGCAATATATCCTGGAAATCGTTTTTTCAACCCGCCAACCAGCGCAGTACGGCATGGCCGATTTGGCGCCGCTGCTGCAATATGGCGCCTCGCCCCGCGCCACCATTGCCCTCTCCAAAGCCGCCCGTGCCATGGCGTTCCTGAACCAACGCGCCTTCGTGACCCCCGATGATGTGCGCGCCATCTGCCCGGATGTGCTGCGCCACCGCATCGGACTCACATTCGAAGCAGAGGCGGAGAACATTAGCCAGGAAGACGTTATTGGAAAGATATTGGGGACGATTGTTATACCGTGATCGCGCCGAAATTCCTTAGCGCCCGGAAACAAGCGTCCCAAAACCACGCTGCGCCGACTACATATACTGACAACGATCCTCAACTTTGACGCATCACACACCACATACTGCGACGGCCGAATTGCTAAAAAAGGTACGCCGCATCGAGATCAAGTCTCGGGGCCTGAGCAGCAGCCTGTTCACGGGCGGCTACCAAAGTGCGTTCAAGGGAAAAGGCATGTCGTTCAGCGAGGTGCGGCCCTACTCCCCCGGTGATGATGTTCGGGCTATTGACTGGAATGTGACGGCGCGTTCCGGGGAGCCATTTATCAAAGTTTTTGAAGAAGAACGGGAGAATACGGTGATGTTGGTGGTTGACGTGAGCGGATCGGCAGTATTCGGCAGCCATACCCAGTTCAAAGCCGAGTATTTGACTGAAATATGCGCCGTGCTGGCTTTTTCTGCCATCGCCAACAACGACAAAGTGGGTGTGATGCTGTTCTCCGACCGCGTTGAGCTGTACATCCCGCCCCAAAAAGGCCGTCAGCATATCCTGCGCATCATACGCGAGGTGCTGAGCATACAACCCAAAGGCCGGAAAACGGAAATGGCCAAAGCGCTGCGCTACATTTCCAACGGCGTTAAAAAGCGTTGCGTCTGCTTTGTATTGTCCGATTTTTTGGCCGACAACTATGATGAATCGCTGCGGGTATTGGCCCGGCAACACGACCTCATCGGCATCCACTGCTGGGACCCGCTGGAACGCGACCTGCCCGATGTAGGCGTGCTGCGCGTGGCAGATGCAGAAACAGGTGAGCAGATTTGGGTGGATACCACCAACTTGAAACTGCGGCAGCAGTATTGGCATTCTTTTGAAGCCCATACCGCGGCGACGCAGTCCTTGTTCCGAAAAGCCGGGGCCGACTTTTTGAGCGTTGGCACCCACCAATCGTATGTGAATGCGCTGCTCAAGTTTTTTTCCAAACGCTCCAATACGATTTCACATGGCTGATCGCTGTACCAAATATTGGTCGTTCTTGATAAAATGCGGCATCCCACTGTGCATTTTCCTCTTTCTGCTGGCAGCTCAACAGGGCAATGCCCAAGGTACAGCAATTGCCTCCATAAAACCGGAGCGTGTAGAAACCGGCGATTCGATCGCCTTGTTCGTGATCGTTTCGGGCATCAATACCAAGCCCAAATCGGTTGATTTTGCGCCCTGGCTGGCGTTTTTCCCGCCCGCCAACATCCTTTCCAAATCCGACTGGCGAAAAAGTGGTGAGCAATGGGTGCAACAATTCAAGCTGATCGCGTTTGACAGCGCCAAAATGGAACTGCCACCATTGACCGTTCTGCTCGCTGCCGGGAAACCATTGACAACCAATAACTTAAGCCTGACGGTATTCCCAACGCCGGGCAATGACATCGACGACATGGCGCCCATGCGCGACATTTACCGGGAGCCGGTTGCGTGGATGGACTACTGGCCCTGGGGCGCCGGAGCGCTGGCTTTGATCGTGTTTGCAGTTTGGTACATCAGAAAAATGAACAGGCGGCCAAAACCTGTGCAATTGCCCATATTGGAAACCGCGCCGCCAGTTTCAGCCCGGGAAATCGCGCTGCAGAAAATAGATGCCCTGCAAAAAGCCCAGCTTTGGAAAAAAGGGCAAACAAAAGAACACTATGCGGAACTGAGTTTGATTGTTCGGGAATATCTGGAAAGTACCTACAACATTGCAGCCCTGGAATCAACAACCCTGGAAATACTTCCTTTGCTGAAAAAAAGCAGCTTCCCCGCAGCGCAAATGGCATTGCTGCGCGAAATTCTGAATCAGACCGATATGGTCAAATACGCCCAAACCCAGCCTCTTGAACCGGCGCACGAAGCGATTGTCGACAAAGCAAGGATATTGATCAGCCCTGGTTTTTCCAAAAAACAGGAATCCCCAGCTACTGCCCCGATCGAAAAAAAGCCGCCCAAGCCCCATACCGGCAACTACGAACCACTCTAACGATGCATCCATGACCTTTGCCCAACCACTTTGGCTGCTGTTGCTCCTGCTGTTGCCCTTGCTAATGTACCAGTACAGGCGCAACACCCGAAAACGGCATGTCACCCTGCAAGTGTCGCGGCTGCAGGCAATGCGGGGCATTAAAACCTGGGTGGTTTATGCCCGCAAC
>CAYVPM010000747.1:0-2899 GCA_964453475.1 uncultured Saprospiraceae bacterium
GCCGCCGCCGCCGCCGAATATCTTGATATGGCCGGCGCCGCGCTCCTGAAGCAGGTCGTGCATGTACTTGAAAAACTCGGTGTGGCCGCCCTGGTAACTGGTGATGGCGATGCCTTGCACGTCTTCCTGTATGGCGCAATCCACAATTTCCTGCACGGAGCGGTTGTGGCCGAGGTGTATGATCTCTGCCCCGCTCGACTGCATGATGCGGCGCATGATGTTGATGGCAGCGTCGTGGCCGTCGAAAAGGCTGGCGGCCGTGACGAGGCGGATTTTGTGTTGGGGCAGGTATGGCTGGACTTGCGTCATGGTTGGGCAAAATTTCCGGCAAAGGTACATCGGAAACTGCCAAAGGCGTATGCAAGAGCGGCTGTTGCTTCGTGCAACAACTGCTTCATGATGCCAATTATGCGACTGAAAAGTCTTTATTGACTATCGGCAAATTGTGTATTGACCTCGAAGAAGTCAATTCTATGTGTACTGTTTTCGAAATAAGGTTGATTTCTCCTTTACCACATGGCGCACATAGATCACATAGCGCGCAAAGCCCAAAAACTATGTGAACTATGTGCGCTATGTGGTGAAAAACAATGTGCTTTGGGCCATCGCTTAGGACACGAACAAAACACGTTCGTACGATGTCAAGCAAGACATTAAGCGGTATGTCACTGAAATTATTGCTGAGCAGATACTGCTTTTGGGCATGAAGGAGTTATAAAAAAGTGCGTATTTTGCATGGTTTTTGGCGCAGGTTGAAATATTTTAAAGTACGTATTTTGTATTGTTTTTAGCGTATCGAGCGGTAGAACGATCCTCTTAGCAATTCATAATCAGGCATTTAAAAGAAGAATTAACGTTTTTTAGGGAGGATCCATTGGTTTTGGTACTTGAGGGTTCGAATACAAAAAGTGCGTATATTCACGAGTTATAGGCTATTTTAAACAAAACCGAAACAATGAAACTTTATACAGGAAATCATTTTGACTCATTTGAAGACCAAACAAGAAAAAACATTGAAAATGAGATAATCTCTCAAAGTGACAACTACATCTTAAATGTAAATGTTGACGATTATACCGCACATCTTACTCAAAAATATTCGCTGGACATTCCAGAATTTCATTTTGACAACGTATCGGTTGACAGTGTTGAAAAAGATATACCCGGTGACAGATTTCCACGATATGAGTTTATGATTTCTGACACAAATAGAACGTTTAGAAAAGAAGTTTTTACTTATCACATTCCATACTCTGGAAATATTGAATTATTACAACTTCGTCCCAATCCAATGACATTGATGAGCTATGAAGCAAAAATTGATACAAGACAACGATTTGTGCTGATTGAGATTATTAATTTCTATAACGACCCCGCAAAAATTAAAAACCAATACAGTCAAGAAGTTGGTTCTCTAACGAGTAACTTTCAAAACGTTAGAAATAACTGTTCAAATTTTAATAATGGACTGCAATCATTTATCAAGAGTTCAATTGAAAACAGAAAACAACAAATTCTCAAAAAGAACAGTTTACTTTCTTCATTAGGTGTGCCTATTAGAAGCAAGGAAGGTGTTGCTGAAACATTTTCTATCCCCAATCCAAAACTTAAAGAGAAAATTGTTGTAAAACCGATTGTACACGAAAATAGCTTTAAACCTGAACCAGCACTTGACGATAACAACTTTCAAAAGATACTGAAAATCATCAATGACGTTGGTAAAAACTTTGAACGTTTACCATCAACCTACAAAGGGAAAAGCGAAGAAGACATTAGAGACCACATTCTGCTAATCTTAGACCCTAATTTTGAATTAGGAAGTGCGGGGGGAGAAACATTCAACAAATCGGGTAAAACAGACCTCTTATTGAGATATGATAGCAGTGTAGTCTTTGTTGGCGAATGTAAATATTGGAAAGGCGAAAAAGTGTTTTTGAAAACCATTGACCAACTTCTTGGGTATTTGACTTGGAGAAATTCAAAAGTTGCAGTCATCAACTTCGTTCAAAATAACGAATTTTCAGACGTTTTAGACAAAGTAAAAACTTCAATAAAAACTCACCCAAATTACTTAAAAGAATTAATGGGAAATGACGAGACTTGGTTTAACTATAAATTTCATCTGAACGGTGACAGAAATCGTGAAATTGATTTAGCTGTAATATCTTTTCATTTGCCAAAATGACAATAAAAACAGCCTATAACAGCCGTTTTGCAAAAGCGGGGGTTTTGTGCTTTTATGAGAGTGAAGTGCTAAATTCAAGCTTTGTGCAGTTAATGAAGTTTAGTGCTGAAAATCCCCGCCTTCGCCAAGCGCCAAAACGTTATAGGCAATGCTCGAAAACCGAAAACCGTTGACAAAAGAATATTAGTTTTACAATTCAAAAACGAAATAATAATGACAAAAGCAAATACAATCAGAAAAACATTTAGCAGAGAGACTTCTGTTAGTGTTGACATTCAAGCAGACCCAAAAACAATTTGGAGTTTGTTGACAAATGCAGAAAACTATCCTAAATGGAATTCAACTGTAATTTCAATAGACGGAAAAATCGCTTTAGGAGAAAAGATCCAACTCAAATCGTATCTTGACCCAAAAAGAGTTTTTAAACTTTCGGTAAAGGAACTTGAACCTGAAAAACGACTTGTCTGGGGTGACGCAATGGGCAAAAGAGAATACAAATTGACACCCACTTCAAACGGTCAAACCAACTTTTCTATGACAGAAAAAATTGGCGGACCTTTGTTTCCATTATTTGCTAAAATGATTCCACCTTTTGACGAATCGTTTGACAAATTTGCTCACGATTTAAAAACGGAATCTGAAAAATTAACTAAATAAAATTGTAACTGGTTAGCCTCCGGCGACCCGATACTCTGGGATACCGCCAGATAACGC
>CAYVPM010000748.1:0-2899 GCA_964453475.1 uncultured Saprospiraceae bacterium
CGCTCACGGGCGCGCTCACGTTCACGGAGCTGGGCGGCATGTTCCCGAGATCGGGCGGCGTGTACGTGTACCTGAAAGAAGCCTACGGGGAAATGGTGGGCTTCCTTTACGGTTGGGTGATCCTGCTGGTCATCAACACCGGGGCCATGGCAGGGCTTTGCGTGGCTTTTGCCGAATACATGAAAGTGTTCGTGCCGGACATGAGCAGCAATGCCAAAACAGGGATAGCCGCGCTGACCATGCTGGGACTGACGGGCATCAACATACTGGGGGTGAATGTCAGCCAGGGAATGGCCAACCTCTTCTCTGGCTTGAAATTACTAGCCATTGCCGGCATCATCGTTGCCGGCTTTGTCTGCTTTGACCCCGTCAAAACGCCCATTGATTTTTCACTGGCCGCCAATGTACCCGGGCAACTCGGAACGGCCATGCTCACCGGCCTCATCGGCGTGCTGTTTTCCATGGGCGGCTGGCACCACACTTCTTACCTGGCAGGGGAGGCCATCGATGCGCCGCGCACGGTGCCGCGCGCCATGTTCCTGGGCGTTTTAATTGTTACAGTGGTGTACTTGCTGGTCAACCTCTCCTACATGATGCTGTTGCCGCTCGATACCATTGCCAACACCCCGCGCGTCGCCGGAGATGCCATGGCCAGCCTTGCACCCTGGGGAGGCCAGGCGGTGGCTATAGGCATAGCCATCTCCATTTTCGGCACCATCAGTATTTACACCATGACAGCGCCCAGGATATATTTCGCGATGGCTGCCGACGGTATATTTTTCAAGCAACTGGCATACGTACACCCGCGCTGGCGCACGCCCGTGGTGGCCATGCTGGTGCAGGTGGTCTGGGCCATGGCCGTGTTGTTGTTCTTCCAGGGCTTTTTTGACCAGATCATCACGTTTGTAACGTTTATGGACATCGCCTTTATGGGCCTGGCAGGGGCGGCGATTTTTGTGCTGCGGCGCAAAAGGAAAGACGTTGAGCGGCCCATTCGGGCCTGGGGCTACCCCGTTGTCCCGCTTATTTTCATCCTTATTTCAGCCGCTTTTGCCGTGAACACCCTGCTGGAAAGGCCCGACCAGGCGCTTCCGGGGCTGGGTTTGCTGGGGCTTGGAGCCCTGGTGTTTTGGGGGATCAAGCGGGGCGGTAGGAAAGCTGGTTGAGCATATTCTCCCACGAAATAATAGGCATGCGCCTTCCCCTTCTCACAGGATTAATTTGGTACAATTATTGATATTGCTGTAGTTGTACCTTCCGACTGTCGGCTACTCGACAATTAATAATTTAGATGCCTGTAGCCAAATTGGGTGTATTTATTTTATTCAACGAGTACAAGATTATCCTTTTTAGCAGTTCACGAAGCCTGATCGTTTTATCAGAAGCCTTTGTGATAATCCTCCCGCGAACGCGTTAGCGTCCGCAACATTCCCGCCTTTTCAGGAAAGTATTTACCTGTTGTCCTGTCTGATACCTGCTTGGTATTCAGCATTTATACCGTCAATCAAACCGATCAACTGTTCATCCATCCCTCACAAAAGTGTATCCTATGAGTCAAACGCTACGTTTATTCGGATTTTCATGTGCCTTTATTTTTGGACTAAGCGCTGCCCTTCAGGCGCAAATTACTTTTACCTGGAACTTTGAGGGCGGCACGCCCCAACAAGGAAGCAGCTCCAACAACGCCGTAGCGACCGCTGGCCTGGCAGCTAATGGAACGGGACTAAGCAACGCTTCCTATACAGCACTTGGCAATGGCGGCGGACAAGGCTTTACTGCCAATGAATGGGCAACCGCAGGGCTGGATGTCAACGATTATATCGAATTTTCATTCAGCACCCTGAGTTGCAGGACAGTGACCATCACCACCTTGAATTTGGATGCTGACAGGGAATACAACAACGCTTCCAACAATGCACCCGCCACCCTTAGCCTGCGCTCTTCCTTAAACAACTATGCGACCTCTTTGGGAACCATCAGCACTGCAACTACCGATACCTGGGCATCACATTCCATTACCGGTCTGAGCGTTTTGGTGCCACAAAATACCACGATCTTTTTCCGTATTTATGGCTATGCCGCAGGCAATGCACAGCGGTATTTGAGCTTCGACAATGTGGTGTTTACCGGCACCTTTACCAATACGGCGCCTTCCGCTTCCCCAATGCCCGCTTCGGCCACCACCTGCGTCGGCAATTCTGTCGCTTTTAATGGCACGCCTTCCGGTGGCTCAGGAATATACAGTACCCACACCTGGACAGTACAAAACGCTGGCAGCACCGGCGCAACCAACGCTAACCTGAGCAACGCCAACACCCAAACCGTTACTTTCAATACCGGGGGGCTAACGGCCGGCACCGCAGTGCTGCGCTATACGGTGACCGACAACCTGGGCTGTATCGGCACCGCAGATGTTACCGTGACTTTAGAGCCCATCGTACCACCTACTTTTAGCTCCATGCCCCCCAACCTTACCATTTCTTGCCCCGCCGCGCCACCGCTGGGCACAATGCTGTCCTATTCGAATGGGCAACCGGGCGCCTGCCTTATCAGTGGTTCTGCAACAGGTGTCATCACAGGCACACACAACGCTTGCGGGGGTTCATACACTGAAACCTGGACAGCATCCGGCAACTTTGGAACCATCACCACAAGTCGCACCATCACCGTGACTGCAGCCCCGCTGCCCACCATGACAGCGCCGGCCAATATCACTGTCGCCTGTGGCAGCATCCCGGCATCCAGCACTTTGCCCTATACCAACGGCGAGCTAAGCGGCTGCCTCCTAAGTGGCAACTCCAACGGCTCTACCTTTACATCATTACCCGGCGCTTGCGGCGGCACGGTAACAGAAACCTGTACAGCCACCGATGCTTGCTCCAGGGCACTCGCTGCTGTT
>CAYVPM010000749.1:0-2897 GCA_964453475.1 uncultured Saprospiraceae bacterium
CGGTTCGTTCTTCGTAGCCAGGCCTTTTGACACACCCCCCGACCCCGGAGCGGCTCAATCTTTGTACCTTTGCGAAAATTGAATTCCATGAAACAGTTCCTTTGTTTTTTTCTTCCGGTCTTGTTTATCGGCTGCCTAAGCGATCCATTTAACGGTCGGGATTTTTCCAAAATCGCCACGAGCACGGCGTTTGCCGAAGGCAAGGAAACAGGCAACATTGAGGGCAGTTTTGTCAAGGAGCTTTCCGGGCTTGCCCCCAGCCGCCGAACCCCTGGGTGTTTTTGGACGCACAACGACGGCAAAAAAGTGACAGAGTTATACCTGATCGACAGCTTGGGCAAGCATCGGGCAACCTGCAAATTGCCCCTGACAGAAACCCAGGATTGTGAGGATATTGCCATAAGCATTGACCCTGCAACAGGCATTTCCTACATTTACCTGGCAGATATCGGCGACAACAACGATGCTTTTCCTACGCATTTTATCTACCGCATTCCGGAACCGGATTTACCCGTCGGGTTACCCTTCCCTGTGATGTTGCAAGCCCAAAAATCAGAGACCATAACTTTCCAATATCCTGATGCAGCGCTCCACAATGCAGAAACGGTGTTGTTTGATCCGCGCACACAGGATATGTACATTGTAACCAAAGCGCATGACGGCGCCACCCTTTTCAGATTGCCCTACGCTAATTTTGGCAACCCCAAATCCACCCTCGAGCCTCTTTGCAACCTCCCTATCGACCGCGCAACCGCTGGCTGCGTGTCGCCCGACGGCAGCGAAGTACTGATAAAAACCAAGTCCAAAATTTATTACTGGAAGGTTGCTCCAGGCCAAAACCTGGCCGATGCCTTGCAAAAAAACAACCCGGAGTTGG
Organism: uncultured Saprospiraceae bacterium; assembly: GCA_964453475.1. Classification (GTDB taxonomy): domain Bacteria; phylum Bacteroidota; class Bacteroidia; order Chitinophagales; family Saprospiraceae; genus M3007. Next base: position 878 of record CAYVPM010000749.1, read on the forward strand.
CGCCTTACCAACCTGAAGCGCAAGGAGAGGCGGTATGCTTCAACCTTTGGGGCACGGGGTTTTACACCTCAACCGAGCGGGTGAAGGGTTCGGAGCAACCTTTGTTTTATTATGTTCGAAATTGAACTTCAGGTCAATAGAAAGCGTAATTTTACCATCAGGGCGAAGAAAAAATCCTCGACAGGCAACCGTTGGGGATTTTTTCTTGAATAGACTATTACTGTGAAATCTGATGGATTGCAAAAAATCCTGAAAGGCTGCCGTGAAAACGACCGGCGCAGCCAGCAAGCATTGTATGACCGCTTCTATGGTTATGCACTAACGGTGGCATTGCCTTATTGCAGCCGGGAACAGGAGGCCAGAGAAGTGTTGAACGATGCGTTTTTGAAGATTTTCACCGGCATAGAGCGCTACGATGAATCCTTCACTTTCAATACCTGGTTGCGGACAATCGTAGTACGCACCGCCATAAATTTTTACCACAAACACCTGAACGACCTGGTATTAAACGATATCACAGAGGGCTTGGACTTAAGCGTGGAAGATGATTACCTGTCAAAAATGGCCGCCGAAGAGCTTTTGCTTATGATACAAAGGCTGCCCCCCAACTACCGCCTCACATTGAACCTTTTTGCACTTGAAGGCTATTCACATCCAGAGATTGCTGAAATGCTCGGCATATCCGTCGGGACGTCAAAGTCGAACTTGTCCAAAGCCCGTGCAAAATTGAAACAAATGATGATCAACGAATTGCTACACCGCATCCCATAGATTATGGCTGACAAGATTTTTTTTGACCTTTTGAAAGAAAAAATGGCGGAACTACGGCCAGAGGGCCAACACCGCAAGCAAGATTGGGCAGCGCTCGGGGCGCAGCTCGATATTGCCCTGCCCCCGCAAAAGCCCAAGCAGCGCCAGTAGATGGTGCTTCCCTTGCTATTGTTGGCTGCTTTGTTGTCGACAAACGCGCTATGGTGGCATTCCGACCAAGAAAACCAGAGGACCCTTAGGAGCTTGGAAACCAGGCTGGATTCATTTCAGTCGACACTTGTTGTGATGACAAGCCCTGCTCCCAAAATAATCGTTACGCATGACACAATATGGAAAGTCGTGTACGTGCAAGCCCAAAAAGATGCCGATGCGGCGCCAAACCAATTTGCCAAAACTCCAGACAAGAACCCGGTAGCTGAGGGTTTTACGTCAAAAATCAATTCAAACCAAACCCAGTCAAATCCTCCCGCTCTAAATATTGACAGTAATTTAAACGAAAGCCCAATTGCCGCAAACAACGCGAATGAAACAGGCCCAGCCAACACAATTTCAAGTGAAGTTCTGAGCAAGATTGCCAATTTTGAGCCTTTAGAACTTCCAAACATCCCGCCTTTGGCAATACCGCTCCGCCAAATTCAAATACCAGCATTGCCCACTCCAGTTTTGCCGGTATCCGAGGCGCGCACAATACCCATCACAAAAAAAGTTGCCCACGCCTTGCATCCCAAATTTTATAAAGCTGGCATCAGTGCTGGTTGGCTCAATGCTGCGAGCAAGCACCTGATGCACGAAGGCGGCATCTCATACAATTTGCATGCTGAAATTGGTTTTTCCAGACATTGGAGCCTCATTGCCGACTTTGGTATCGGAAAAATGCACTACAAGGCCCACAACCCCGAAGCTATGGTGGGCTCCCCGGAATTACCCATGCCGCCATCAACTGGCCATCATTACAGTGAGATGGATGTAACCGGTCAACGGATTCGACAATATGGCATAGGCCTGCGCCACACATTCTCACAATTGGGCAAATCCCACCCATTTCTCGGGATCAGTTGGGGAGGGCAAAATATCCGGCCTTTCAGCATACAATATGAAATACAACACGAGCCGAGCGGAACAATTGAAAAAGCGGTGTATGATGTTTCAACCACAACACCGTTAAATAACCTCTTTGGAATCAACGCCGGGTTTGCGGCCTGGTCTGGGATCGCTGGAAGCTCATCCTCGCCGAGGGCGGCAGCCTGGA
>CAYVPM010000750.1:0-2892 GCA_964453475.1 uncultured Saprospiraceae bacterium
GAGATCACTCAACCGATCACGGTGATCCCGCCTTTGTTCCCAAATGTTACGCTCCCGCCTTTGTTCAACATCGAAATTGGCGACAACCAGCAACTGACAGCCCTGGTGCCGCCACCATTCCCCGTCGGCCTGATCGATCAGGTGATCTGGGAGCCAATGGATGGGTTGAGCTTTGCCGGGCCGAGCATTATCCAGCAACTCAACCCGACAGCAACACCATTCGTTACGACAGAATACACGGTAACCATCGTGACGAAAGAGGGGTGCAAGGCCGTTGCCCGCACAACCATAAAGGTGGACAGGGATGTTAATATTTACGTTCCGAACGTGATATGGCCGGAAGATCCTGACGGCGACAACACCACTTTTCAAATCTTTGCCCGCGACGAATCCGTGGCCAACATCCGCAAACTGCAAATATTCGACCGCTGGGGTACCCTGGTGTTCGAGAACCGGATGTTCACTCCAAACGACCTTTCAAACGGTTGGGACGGCATGTATCGCGGACAAATCGTAGACCCCGCTGTTTTCGTCTGGTGGGCGGAAGTGGAACTGATTGACGGACGCGTGTTGCTGCTGAAGGGAGACGTGACTGTCGTGCGATAATTTTAGCACCAGGTTTCAAGTTGTGTTTCAAACTTGGAATTCCAGGTCAAGCACGGGACATCGCCCGCTGTGAAGAAGACTCAAGTATTTGCGCCTTGAAGGGGCTTGCTAATCTTACCGAAAGGCAAGAAGCCCCTTCAGGGCGCTTGTTCTTTAGGCTTGTTCATTGGGCGCTGCACAATATTGTTGATTCCGCCCTTTCAGGGCTATTAGAGCGATGTAGTGGGCAAAAAAGCTTCAAAATTCAGGAAAATGGTCCAGCACTAGTTTCGAATATTTGCTGGTGGCGGCGGGATCAAAGGCTCCGGAAATTTGATCTCTATCAAACGCAAACGGTGTTTTTGCCCCAGCCGGAGTTTTTTGGGCCGCAGCATGAGCCAGCCAGAGAGGCCCGAAACCACCGCGATACTGTACAATTTCGGAGCGTTCACGCTTTCGTCGCGGTACAACACCTTGCCCACAGTCGTTGCCAGCGTGAGCGAAGCGCCAAGGGTAAGCAAGGAACCGCCAAGGATGCCCCATACACGCCGTCGCTGCACTTTCAGCATTGCGATATTATCCAGTTTTACGGGAAAATCATCCAACAAAATGGTATTTGTCTCTGGTAACATTCCCGTGATGGTACGGTGATACCAATAGTTTTCCTTGCCCGCCAATCGGAACCGCAGCGATTCCCCAATGTACAATTTGGTGGTTTTGGCGCGGTTGGCCTTTTCAAGCAGCAACATCTTTTGCGCCCAAAGAGATTGAACGCCAAGAGAAATTACGAGAATAAATAAAAAGCGCATGATCGTCAGTTTGCTGCAAAGAACGCAAACTCAAGGCCATGCGCGGCGCAAAAAGGCGCGTGAATGTTCAATCAAGCCATTTTTTGCTGTCGGCTAGGTTGCCAAGCTGCTCCCAGGTCAGCACGATGTCGGTTTGGCCTACCGCATAGGGGGCAACTTCGTAGGGGTTGTAGGTAACCCGCAGACCTTCTTTGACCACACACCATTGCATGGGCATGGAAAGGGGCAGGTTTTCCGGAAAAACCAACTCATCAAGGGAATAGGTTTCGCCGCCTTCCTCACCTTTGACCGCGACAAATGCCTTTTCAAGCAAGGGACGCAAGGCAGCCGTATCTTGGACAATATCAGTGAGTTGCACAGATTTTCCGTTGGAAAGTAAAAAAGTGTTCAACGCCGACCCGTAATTTCCATGCGCTCCTCCAGTGAAGGAAAAGGTGGCCATTTCAACAGAAACAAGTTTATCGTTTTGAAAAAGCAATGTGCTTTTCAGCTCACTGGAAAAACCCATCGGAAAATCAGGCGACATGTCAACTTGTTCTTGTAACATGTAATAAAGGTTCCAAACGGCGGAATCAAATGCCTGCGGCAACGACAGCGCCGGGTCGCCGCCAATCACCATGTACACAAAACTGAGCAGCGAGTCGTTGATCGCCTGCGTGGCATTTGGGTTTGAACCGCCTGAAAGCACGGGGTACGACAATTTTAAGTCCGCACAAATCGTGTCCTGGACGCATTTTTTGCCGGCAGCCTCCGACATCGTGACGACAACAGGCGACGCAGGCGTTTTGGGTTCATTTTTACAGGAAAATATAATGCTCGCTGGGAGCAAGAGCAATAAGGGAATTAGGCGCATAATGTAGTTAGGAAAGGTTTTGAATTGTTTCAATGAAGATACAAATGTGGCAATAGTTGCGCATCCGCTGCAAACTTATTTCCGAAAAATGAATGCCCGTCTAACGCGCCGCTTTTACCTTTTCAAGCAAATCCGGAAAAAAGGCGTTAAAATCTGCAGAAAACCCTTCAATATTGGAGAAAAAATGGTCAGAAAGTGCATCGGCATCGAAGTTGCCCGCGAGGCGCAGGCTGAATTTCCCCAAAACCCATTCCAAGCCATCGCGCCGGGTGTAGCCGTGCAAAAACCTGCCTGCCAGCATTTTGGGCATGCGCGCCTGCAGTATTTCGGGCATTTCTGCAACCCGGCGTTCAAGCCTGGCGTACGTTTTCGCCGCAAAATCATCGAATGACTCCGCCGAATACTTGTCCCAATGGATGGCCAGCATGTGGTCGTACAAAATATCGACAAAAGGCGGAGAATAACGTCCGGCAAAGGGCCGGATGCGCTTCACGCTCAAATCCGTGGCCGCATGGTTATCGGTAAAGGAATCGATGGTACGGTGCAACAGAATGCCCTTTTGAACCGGTTCGGGATAGTTTTGCCAGTCCTTGTGCTGACGATTGCCTTTTTGTCTGTTCTCAAAGTTTTCATTGTCTCGTCCTC
>CAYVPM010000751.1:0-2875 GCA_964453475.1 uncultured Saprospiraceae bacterium
GTGGACGGTGGACGGTGGACGGTGGACGGTGGGCGGTGGACGGTGGGCACATCATTTGTAAAATGGTTAGCATTGATTTTCAGCAGCTTAGCCCTAACAGCAATACAACTTTTATCCGCCCAGATGCTGAAAAGAAATACAAAACCAAAACCCCAATGTTGTGACAACCGTCCACCGTCCACCGTCAACCGTCAACCGTCAACCGTCAAAATCCGGTATCAAAATAATCCTTCCTGTAAGGTACTTTCAGGAATTCCAGGGTGCCTGGCTTAACACCGATAAAGAAAGAGTAGGTACCGCGATCAGGTTGCCAGCGCAGGCTCAGCGACCAACAGTGGAGGTCGCGTGTAAAGCCGATGTCGGGGTACACCAGACGTTTTTCAGGAAAATCATAACTGATATTGCCCAGGTCTATGGACCATTTGCTGGTAAGTTGCAAACTGCCGGAAATGCTGAGGTTGTTTGTGCCGATGGCAAAAGTATCCCGTGCTGTTCCAAAACCAGTCGGAATCAATTGCCGGTTGACCGATATGCGATGGCTGATCCTGAAATTATCAAAAAGGCAGAGCAGGTTGTCTGTGTTGGCAACCGAGTTTGTTGAATTGCGTTGCGTGCCTGTATTCGATCCGGGGGCTTGGGCATCCGACTTTCCCCCAAAAAGATCCCGTATTTGCTTGACTGAAAAGCCTGTATTAAGGGCGAATCCTAATTGGGTGGTACGCACCAGCCGGCCTTTCTCTTTCAACATAAAAGTGTTGACGCGCTGGCCTTTTTCATCCGCGACATAGGGGTCGAAGGTCACGTTCCAGGTAAGCTGGCTCAGGCCTTTGAACAACCGGAACAGGCCGCCTGTGCCAACAGTCGACCATTTCAGAGAGTCGGCAGTGAGGCTGTAACTTCCGGAAAAGGTCAGGTTTTCAAAAATCCTTTTCTTTAGCACGGTGTCGCGCTTGGAAGAAAAGTGTTTGAATTCCAATACATTAGACAAGGAGTAATTAAGCGAGACGTTGCGCTTGCCCAGGTCAGGCCTGCTGTAAATGGCTTCATCAAAAATGCCATAGCGCACAGAATCGCGGGCAGCTGGTCGCAGGTCGGTATAATAATATTTGAAATAGCGGTCCTGCTGTTTGCTGTAATCCGGCCCAAAGCCAATGCCGGCCGTTGGGGTCGCTTTGTGCCGTATGCCCCGAAACCAGCCTTTTCTGAATTGCTTGGTATAAAACAGCGCTGTGTTGGTTGAAATTCCAACGTCGAATTTTCGGAAGGTATGGAAGTTCCAGCTACGGGTGGTTTCCAGCTCTCCGTATGTCGATTTGCTTTCATTCAAGATGCGCTCGAAGCTTCCGTCAGGAAAGAATGTTGTATCATACACCTCTGTCACCTTGTCGTTGAGGGTTTTATTGATGGTGTACGGGTACCAGTTTTCTTCGTACCGAATGTTCGGGCTTACGTTGATGTGCTTAAAAAGCTTGAAGGTGTAGTCGCTGCTGGCCTGGTGTTGAATGCCGATGCGGGCGTTTTCGAGGGTGCTTTGGGTGAACAAAAGCGTGTCCACCGTGCGGAAACTGTTGTCGAATTTGGAGGAATACGTGAGGGAAAGTTTTTCATACCAACGCTCTTTCCCCACGGTCACCTTGCGCCGGAAGGGGAAAATACGCTGCATAGTAAAATTAACGCTGGGCAAGGTGATGTCCATTTGCCGGGTCAAAGTATTCTGCGAATGGCGCAGGGCTGCGGAAAACTGATACGGTTTGCCCGGGTAGGTCTTGTTAAAGGTCAGGTTGGAGGTCAGCGTATTTTGGTACACGCTTTGAAAATCGTTCTGGTTCCTGTTCTGGTCCTGGTTTGTCTGGATGTTGACCGAGCCGTTCAAGCGCCGTGAAGGGTGCGCTTTGGGGTCCTGGTTGTGCGTGAGCCGGATGCCGAATGATTTGGCCACTACTTTTTCTGCGCGGCTGTCTTCAGTCACCCTTCGGTTATAATTGAGGGCCACATCGCCTGTAAACCTGTATTTGTAATTGTAGCGCACCGTGCCGGAAGCGCCCAAAGTGCCGCTGGTAAAGGCCCGGAAAAGCAGTGTGGCATCTGCGTGCTCGCTGATCGGCTGATACCAGCCCAGGTCATTGATGCCCAGGCCTTCTTGTCGCCGGCCCTGAAAATCTTTTGGGATCAGCACGCCTGCTTTTCGCTTGGTGGTCATGGGGAAAAACCCAAACGGGATGATGATGGGCGTGGGTACGCCGCCCAGTTCCAGGTTCGACAAGCCGGTGACAACCAACTTGTTGGGAATGACCTTCAATTTCCTGGTGCGGATGCCAAAGTGCGGGTGTTCCGCATCGCAGGTGGTCAGGATGGCATCCTGATTGTAAATGATGTTTTTTGATTTTTGGGTAGTATCCGCGCTTGGGCTGCCAACAAATTTTGCCTTGGTACCCAGCACGTACATATCGTCCTGCTTGGTGCGCGCCTCATAAATGATGCCCTTTCTGGTTTTGAAATTGTAGCGCAGGCGGGTGGCTGTGAAGGTTTGCTGCCCATCGTTGAATTCTGGCAAGCCCGCCAATTGTCCGGTACTGTCGCGCAATTGTTCGGCGCTTATTTCGTTTTTCGCATAGTCCAGGAGAATATACCCCGCTTTTATCTCCAAAGTGGTGTATTTTACCGAAGCCGAACCATACAAGTGAACCTGTTTTTGCACCACATCGAACCACATCGAATCTTTTGCTGCATAAGCCACTTCAGCATCAAGCCCTTCGTTGCTGATGCGGATTCCAGACAGATCAACAACAGCAGAATCGCCCCTGCCCGAAGGCACAGAATCGCGTACCGGCAGCGCAGTCGAGTCCGGTATTTGTGCTTGCAAGCCATTCACAAC
>CAYVPM010000752.1:0-2874 GCA_964453475.1 uncultured Saprospiraceae bacterium
GCAGCTGGATGAAGCAATTGGTGCGAAAATGCTCACTGGCGGGGTCGAGGTTGCGCTGACGGAATTTCCGGAGTGATTCGATGCGGTTCTCCAGTTCGTCCCAGCGATGCTCTGAAAACAGCAACAGGGTTTGGAATATAAGTACCGGAATTTGGGCGCCGCGCTTGTCGAGGCTGTACAATGGCAGGTCGTTGAGCCAGGTGGAGAGCCGGAACTTGGGCAGCTCGCTTTTTTCCTTGGGAGAAAGTTCCAGGCGGCTGGTTTGGGCCAGGAAATGGAGGTACCCGTGGTATATGCGCCAGGTTTCCTGATCGATGAGGGGGATTTTTTCAAATCGCTCCTTGCGCATCACGGTATTGCATATTTCCCAGGCTTCTGCATACCGGCCCATATACAATGCATTCACTGTGGCCAGTTCGCGGTTTTTGAAGTGATGGCTGGAGTCGGCTGTCGCGAGGGGCAATGATTTGTCCAGCACCGCCTTTGCCTCCTCGTAGCGGGCGAGCATGAGCAGGCAGGATGCTTTTTGGTAGTTGAAGCCTATTAAATAGGCATTGATCACAAATGGCTTCGACTCAAAAAAACGGATGGCTTCCTCGGCCACCTGCAGCGCTGCAGGCCAATCGTGGCAGAGCGCCTTGGCATAAAAGTGCAATACCCGATAGTGAAACTGGAAATCGATGGTGTTGGCATTGTGCGCAGATCCGGCGAACTCGCCTACGAGTGCCAACCCCTTTTCTTCATCAAACAAACATGCAATTCCAATGAAAATTTTTAGATTTGCATTCTTTAATCCATACTGCATTGCCAATAGTTATTTATTCAATTCATATCAACCACATTTCATTATGAACCACACAATCTCAACCAAAGCCGTTAGCGCCAACTTTTCGCCCCCCCCCCCAGAGATTTCTAATCGATTAGAAATCTCTCGTTTCAAAAATCCCCTTCATGCAATCTATTCAACCCTTTTTTTCATTGCCTGCATGATGCCCTCCGCTTTGGCACAAACAAATTCCTGTGACACACCAGACCCCAGCCCTGAGTATTACGCTGAGAAACGCGCCAAAGTGCCTCAAATACTCGCACGTATGGAATCTACTGCACCATTTCAGGCACAGGATTACAATATCCCTGTTTATGTTACGGTGATCCGAGATGCAAACGGATTTTGCCGCGATATTAATGGATTCCCTGTTACTATAACGTCTGCCGATGTGGATGCCAACCTGGATTTTTTCAATTTACATGCTGCCGGGACTGGCATTCACTTGTATCGCTTGGGAGCCGTAAACTTTATTGACGATCAAGTCTTGTTCAACCAGCCTTTTTCTGGGTCTTTGGTTAAAGAAAACTATTCTTATGTTAAATCTGCTTTCAATGTATACGTCCATGCTGTGCCAACTGGGGTTGCTGCTCAACCTGGCCTATACCCAATAAACGTACCCTTCAAAAACAACGTGTTGTCGATGCCTCCGACAACTTTTGCAAACCCTCAAGGCGGGGGATATGCGCATGAAGCAGGCCATAATTTTGGCCTGTTGCACACTTTTGGGGTGCCGCAATTGTATAGGTATCCGGAAGTATTGACTGATAACACAGTTATTGACCATCCTTATGATGGAGATTTTCCAAGAGAACTGGCAATACGAGCGGATGACCCCATGGGCACAAAAAATTTTCCATTTGTTAATTGCCAACTTGCTGGCGATTTGTGCTGCGATACTGAGGCTGATTGCCGACCGGGGACCCCAAGTAACCGATTCTACCCTGCTTTCGAGCCTAATAACATCGCAAATTGCAAAGCTGGGCCAAACAATTGCATTGGTGGCTGTATCACGACGAATTGCCTCTCTCCTGAGCCATATCGTGATTACAATGAAGATTTGATCCCTGGCGAGCTCAATAACATTATGAGCTATAATAATTGCAACAACCCAACCTTTTCCGATTGCCAGCGTGCTACCATGCTTACTGCTTACGAGGATGAGCTGAGCGACCTGATTGATCTTGACCTTACTATCAATGTGGCTGACAAGGTGGAGTTTAAAGGCACCGCCAATCCCTTAAAAAATGTTGTCATAAGATGGCGGCATCCTGCTTCCAGCAACTACACAAACTGTGTTTCCAACAAATTTGGCGATTTTTCCGGTGTCTTGTACGACCAGACGGTCACAGCCGAGGTTCGGAAAATTGGCTCGGAAAAGGTACTTGCAGGTGTTGTTCCTGATCCCGGCGGTGGGCTCGGCGGCACACCTTATTTTGCGGACATCTACAATTACGGTGATTGGCTGGATCAGATTACCACTTATGATTTGTTTTTGATGCACAAGCATGTTGAGAATATTGGAGGGTACTCATTGCCCACAGGATATGACAAAATTGCTGCTGACGTTAACAGGAGCAATGCCATCACAACGTTTGATATCGTAGAGCTTAAAAAGCTGCTTTTAGGGATAAACAAATCTTTGACCGGAATTGACGCCCCTTGGTTGTACACCCCGGAGTATATCCCACAAGATTTCACGACCCCGTTTAATTCAGACCCATTTCGGATGGATATCAATGGGCAAATTGATGTGCCGCCAACTGATTATTTGGAATCAGGTTGGGAGTACGGTATCCTCCTATCATGGGCTGACAAAAAAGGCTACGATGGCATAAAAATTGGCGATGTCGTGGACAGCCCCCAGTTCTGTGACGACGATGAAATCGAATTTATGAACCCCACATTGATGACACCAAACCAGGTTTTTGAAATAGACATAAAAGCAGATGGTTTTAGTCAGGTGGAGGCATTTCAGATGGGGATGTTCATCGACCATGAAAAACTTGAGGTTTTGGACTTGACTGCAGGCGATGTGCCGTCATTTT
>CAYVPM010000753.1:0-2866 GCA_964453475.1 uncultured Saprospiraceae bacterium
CTGGAGTGGATTGGCGCCGCACAGGCAGTCGGACCGCAAACGGTCGTCGTTGCGCAGGGCAACAGGCATAAAGTATTCACAAGTGGGATCGGACAAAACCAACCGCCCATGTGGCTTCAACACGCGGTACATCTCTTTCAATGCCTGCCGCAACTCCTCCATTTTAAAAATATTGAACAGACAGTTCTGGGCAGCCACGTCGATGGAGTTGTCTTCCACGGGCAAATGCAGCGCGTCGCCTTTGCGCAGCGACACAAAATCGGGTTGAAACCAGGGGTTCATTCGGGCAGCTTCTACGAAGTTTTCCGCGCTGGCATCCAGCATTTCCTGCACCATATCGACCCCAATGACGGCGCCTTTGCTGCGGGAAAAGTAGGCGAACTGCAGCAGCTCCATGCCGCCGCCCACGCCAACGTACAAGATTTTGGGGTTGTTCACCAGGTCCCGGGCATTGACCGTGGAGCCGCAGCCGTAGTTCATCTGCTGCATCTTTTTAGGGATTTGCAATCCGGGTAGTTGCCACACAGGCGTGGTCGTGCAGCACAACCCGACATTGGGGGTTAAGGCTGCATCGCGGTAAAGGTTCGCGGTGGCATCAAGATAGGAGGTGTCTGACATAGTATTTGCTGATTCTAAGAACGGTAAATATGTGATGAAGGGAAATACGTAGTGCAGGGCTGACATGACCCTGCACTATGTACGATGATTTTGTTCAAATGGTTTTGGAAATTGCCAAAAGTGAACATTAAAAGTCCAGCCCCGGACATATCTTGCCATAAATAACTCAAAAATAACAAGGATGTTTATTGTTGAAAAAAACAAAAAAAACACGGCAAGGCTGTAAATCTTCTGCAACCTCCCGATTCGGCCTATGTCCTTGTAAAAATCACATCGTAAAGACAAAACCTCTAATCTTGAAGCACTTTCTCCTCCTCTTTTCCCTGATCTTCTACGCTACACCCAATCTTCAGGCTCAGGCGTCCCGCACAAACATAGAAAAAAAACAATACCACACCCAACCCCTCGGCGATGCATCCATCACCTTTGATGGCATCCCGGATGAATCTGCCTGGGAAAAGGTGGCATGGGGCGGCGATTTTATCCAAAATCAGCCGAATGAAGGTGAAGCACCTTCTCAGGACACAAAGTTCAAAATACTTTTCGACGACAAATTCCTGATCATCGGCTACCGCTGTTTCGATACCCGACCCGACAGCATCGTCAAACGCATGAGCCGCCGCGATGAGTTTCCTGGCGATTGGGTGGAGATAAACATCGACAGTTACCACGACCTGCGCACGGCCTTTTCTTTCACGCTTTCCGTGAGCGGCGTGAAAGGCGACGAGTTTGTGACAAGCAATGGCGACAATTGGGACACCAACTGGAACCCGATCTGGTACGCCAAAACCCACGTGGACAGCCTGGGCTGGACGGCAGAAGTAAAAATACCGTTCAGCCAATTGCGCTATGGAAACCAGGCCGACCCTGTTTGGGGCATTCAGTTCACCCGACGTGTTTTCAGGAAAGAGGAGCGCTCTATCTGGCAAAACATACCGCAGAATTCCGGGGTTTGGGTAAGCGGTTTTGGGGAACTGCACGGCTTAAAAAACCTGACTACCAGAAAACAGGTTGAGTTGGCGCCGTACCTGGTCGCCAAGGCCGAACGATTCGAAAAAGAACCCGGCAACCCGTTTGCCGATGGTGCCCACAACCGCCTCAGCGTCGGCATTGACGGTAAACTGGCCGTCACCAGCGACCTTATCCTGGATTTTACCATCAACCCCGATTTCGGGCAGGTGGAAGCCGACCCCGGCGCCGTCCGGCTGGATGGTTATGAGGTTTTTTTCCAGGAACGCCGCCCGTTTTTTATCGAAAACCGCAACCTGTTTGATTACCGCCTCACCGACTCCCAGGCCGGCGGCGACTATGATTCCGACCTGCTTTTTTATTCGCGGCGCATTGGCGGCGCACCGCATGGCTACCCCAACCTCAATGCCGGTGAATTTGCGGATATCCCCCAAAAAACTTCGATTCTCGGCGCGGCAAAATTCAGCGGCAAGACGAAAAAAGGCTTATCAATCGGTATCCTAGAGAGTGTCACCCGCCGCGAATCGGCCAACATTGATCACAGTGGCGAGCGGCGAAAAGAACTGGTGGAGCCACTGACCAATTTCTTTGTCGGGCGCATGCTCCGCGATTTTGACGGCGGCAACACCATCATCGGCGGCATTTTCAGCGCTGTCAACCGGGAGCATGAGCTCGATTGGCTGCACCGGAGCGCCTATTCCGGCGGACTCGATTTCCAGCATTTCTGGAAAAACCGCTGGTGGTACGTGAAGGCCAATACCCTTTTCAGCCGGGTAGAGGGCAACCAAAGCGCTATCCTGGCCACCCAAACCAATTTTGTGCACCTTTTTCAGCGCAGCAACGCCGCCCACCTTTCCGTGGACAGCTCCCGCACGGCGCTCACAGGCACGGGCGGCACTTTCAAGATCGGAAAAATTGGTGGCCTCCCCGACAGCCTGGGCGGGGTGTTTAAGTTTGAATCTGGCATCACCTGGCGCTCGCCGGAGCTTGATCTGAACGATGCTGGCTTCCTGCTGGCCGCTGATGAGATCAACCATTTCAGCTGGATCGGCTACAACATCCAAAAGCCATTTTCAATTTTCCGCAACTTCCGCGTCAATTACAACCATTTCGGGCGCTGGGATTTTGGCGGGCGGTTTTTGTACTCCGCCTTCAATACCAATCTCCACGGCTGGTTCAAAAACAACTGGCGCCTTGGCTCCGGCCTAACCTGGAACCCCAACGAGATTTCAAACAACGCGCTTAGGGGCGGTTCGTCCCTGCGCCGGCCTCCGGGCCT
>CAYVPM010000754.1:0-2865 GCA_964453475.1 uncultured Saprospiraceae bacterium
GCCAATGCGTACATCGCGCAGAACGACCACTTGTGCGCCCAACCAACTGCCTTTGCCGATGCTGATGGGGCCAGATTTGGGCGGGCCGTATCGGAAAGAATTGCCCATTCGAGTATGGTTGCTGGGAGAAAGGACGCAATACGGGCCAAACATGACTTCATCATGGATCGTTATAGTTGCGCCTCCATTGAGCCAACATCCATAAGCGATATAGACATGACCTCCCACATGGATATTGGCGGGATTGTAAAAAACGACACGCCGCCCACAGCGGAAATCTCTGCCACAACTGCCCAGGAATCGACCAATCAGAAAGCCTCTGAGGCGTAAAAAAATTACGTTGTCTGGCAAAACACTACACAAGCCCTGTGATAAAAACAGCGGTAGATCGTAGCGGAGAAGGCGGTAATACTTGTTCAAGGTGCTTGGATGTAATGCATGATCTCACCTGCCATCTTCTCTGATTGAAATTCCAAAGTAGATTCTGCAGCAGTCTTTAACCCATTGACAATGAATTTTTTGCGCAGTTCAGGGCTTTCTGCCAATTGCCGGATCTTTTCTGCAATATCAATCGCTTCCGGTTTGACCAACAGCGCATTCTCACCGTGTTTCAGGTAATGCGGAATCGAACCAACGGGGGTTGCTATAACGGGGGCTGAATTAGCCATCGCTTCCCAGATCGTACGCGGAAAACCTTCAGAAAGCAAGGAAGCCATAACGTAAGCATCGGTGTTGCGATAGTAGGTGAAGAGTGCTTCCCCTGCCTTCTTTTTGCCGTGGAAAACCACGTTGTCTCTCTGCCCGGCCTTTTCAAAAATGGATTGAATTATTGCTTGGGTTTCATCTCCAGGCTCGGACCAACCTACGATATCCCATTGACAATCAATGCCTTGTTGGTTTAGCATGGCCACGGCTTCCGCAATAAGCAGCAGCCCTTTTCCTACTTCTATGCGGCCGGCATAGAGCAATTTGAAAGGGTTACCATCACCGAGAGTTTTTCGTTCAAAGAAGTCTGCCCGGCGCAGCGTGGTGGTGCGCACCAGCACCGACTTTTGTGCAATTCGTGCGTATCTTTCCTGGAAGATAGCGCTATTGGTCATCACCAGCATGTTGCGTGCTAATTTCTCTTGCTTACCTTCATTCCAGTAAATATACTGACGCACCAGCGGCGCCCGCCACCAGGGTTGATTGAGGTTGTCCAGGTGATCCCGCATGTCGCCAACTACCAGCAGTGCGTGTTTGCAAATACCCTTAGAAGCCTTCACGATAAAGGGCAAAAGCGGGGTAGGCGACCGCAACAATAGGAGGTCAATACGATGAGCTTTTGCGGCTTGAGCCACTTGACGCCCAATGCTCCGGCCAATGAGCAGACGCCGCGGAATGGAAAGGTGTTCAGGCAGGTGTACTAAAATTACATTGCTTGCATGCAAAGCATAATCCATCTGTGGCAGTTCATCGGCGCGAGGACTATGCAGGAATACCACCACTTTTTCAAAATGAACAGCCAGTTCATCTATGAACAAACCGAAGTAACTGGCGGTATAGACCTTGCCTTCCTGAAGATGGGCTGGGATGTGGTAGTGGAAGCCTAGGCGCATGGATGTATACTGTGATTAAAGTGATTTTGAATGATTTGAGTGAAACAAAAACTTGATTATGAAATGATTGTATCATTTCTGCATTCACAACCACTCTGCGTTTACCATATTTATTCTTGTTTTTTCAAAACCGCCTCTGCTCCCGTTGAAAAAATGTCATAGAGTAAAGTGTTGCGGAGCATCGGTGTTCTTCGAATTACCTTGTTGCAAAGCCGAATAAGTCCACTGGGCGTTTTGCTGTTAAAAGACACAATTTGAAATCCACTTGCGACCGCCATCCTTTTGAATTTTCCAAAAGTAATATCGTTCAAATCTTTATACCGGCGCAAATCCCTGATTTTGTGTGGTTTGTCTGCCAAACCCGGATACATGTCAAACAACCCAGGGTTATCCTGGGCAAGCCTGAACAGCACATTACAAATCGCCTTTTCCGAGAAGAACAGATTCGACCAGGGCAATTTTAAGCCCTGTTTCAGGTGGGCGCCATACTTGCTGTAAATGGAGGAAAACACCGGTACTACAAGTTGTCCGCCCGGGCGCAACACCCTGAAAGCTTCTTGCATCACAGCTTCGGGCTCCATAAAATGCTCAAACACATTTTCGGCCCAAACCATGTCAAAGCTGTGCTCCGGATAATCCATTGCTGTGGCGTTTTTTTCTAAAAACTCCACCTTGAGCTTGGCAGGCACGTCGCCAAAAACCCGCCGGGTCAATTGTTCCCGAAATTTTTCTGCGATGCTCAGGTTGTACGTATTCAGGTCTATTCCGACGACCCGTTTTGCGCCGTTAAGCGCCAAAAAACAGGTGATGCCCCCGTGTCCGCAACCAATTTCGAGTATTTCTTTGCCCTGGATATCCGCTATGATGCCGTTGCGGACACAAGCTTGATACTGCATTTTCAGCGCATAGTCCAAATGATAGGCTTCGCCGATCAGGGTGCCGTCGGCTTTTAGCGGTCGTTTGGGCGCTGGCCATCTTTTGGAAAGGTGGTACAGGAGGGATTCAGCTATGGACATGGCTGTTGGTGTCAGGATGCATTGCGCAAATGCACCCGGTTTAATGAAAGTTGCGGGAACAACAATTTGAGCGTCAGGAAGCTGGCTGCAAGGATTCCCGCCAATCCGGCAATGACCAGCATCGTCGCCGCCATGTTGAACAAGGCAGCTACGGTTGCCCCGACCAGCAGCGCAAACGAGAACATGGTCATAAAGGGGTAATCAATTTTTATCATCCTGCTTGCCTCCGGGAACAAGGTGGCTGCCATGAC
>CAYVPM010000755.1:0-2858 GCA_964453475.1 uncultured Saprospiraceae bacterium
GAATTGCCGTGGCAGTCGAAGGCGCGGAATGTCCGAACGATCGTGCCCTTGTTACAAACGGTGTCAAATTGGGTATAGCTCACAGAATGCGTGAGGCCGCACTGTCCCTGGTACACTTTCGTAGAGTCCAGGCAGCAGTTATCCAGGACATCTGCTTTGCCGTATAGCCACAAACTCGGATCAAACTGTTCACAAGTGACTGTTACGTTAGCGGGCGACTGGCAGATCGGCTTGATCTTATCCTGTACTTCTACCTGGATCATGCACTCATTGTAAATTGGGTTTCCGTCAGCATCCGGTACAAAATTACCGTTCAGGTCAACCTGGTATACACGCATAATCACGGTTTGGGTAGTTCCTACTTCGCAGCAGTAAAACTTGATTGAATCTAACTCTGCTGTTGCAAGGTCGAATTCGCTCATGCCATTTCCATAACATGGATCATGGCTCAGGTTATTGACACAAGCTGAGTAAGGCGCCATGCGGCGCACGGTGATCTTCAGCTGATTGCAATTGTCCGTAGAACCGTCGTCAAAAGTTGTGGCTTTAACCCAGGTAACGCCAGCACCATCGCAACCATTAGCCGGGGTATAGCAATCGTTCGGGTCGTCGCCGTTGAGTGCTACGGTCGTTGTCTGGTCGCAGGTCGCTGTTGGCGGAATAAGGTCAGCCACAGTCAAAGCGAAATGACAGTACGAGGTATTGCCGCAAAGATCTGAAGCCTTGTATCGCACATTGTAAACCCCCAACGGCATACACTGGGTATAATTGAACACCGCAAGTGTGTCCGGATTCCACCAGTTGTTGCCAGGGAAATCGCTCAGATAGCCAGGAACCGTAAATGTGATGATATTGCCATTGTTCGGGTTTGTACCCGTTACTTTAGCTTCCAAACCAACGATGCGCGAACAGCCTTCAGAGACTATCATGCTTGGCAGCGCCGCTGTAGCACAACAAGTCAATGGATCTGTAGAAACAGTCACTGCTGGTGGGCAAGTGAACACTGGTCCGCCAAGGTCTTTCACCAATATTTTTTGTGTATGAGAAATTGGATTGCCAGGTCCCAACGGAATACAGTTGTTTAGCACACCCCATACCCGCAAAATGGTAAACGTTCCTCCACAACCGTTATACCGGGTGTCTGTGTAACCTACTTGTGCCCCACACCAGGTACTTCCAACAATAGAAGCGCCATTAATGGTTGGCTCACCCGTATTCACGGAAGCAATACCGGCAGGGTTCAAATAAGTTGTCTCACAATCGACAGAGGTATCAGCAGGGAAAACTACATCAAGCAGATTGAACGGCGTGATGGTGATCTTGTGAGAGCAGACAGATTGGTTGCCCCAAGCATCTGTTACAATCCAGGTCCGAATGATATGCCCACGCGGGTCACTGCAGGTTCCAAAATCAGTATATTCGTCATCCACTACTTTTGTAGTAGCGCTGCAATCCTTAATTACAACATCGCCCGTGTGGGAAACCGCTGTGGACTCGCTGCATGCAACCGTAATATCTGCAGGACAGGTCAGCGCAGGCGCTAGTTTGTCTTCGATCTTGATGTTGCCCCAGCATATATTCGGTCCTCCGCTTATGTGAATCACATGATAGACGTACGTCTTGCCGATATCCGAAGCATCAAACATCGCCATCACCCATGGGCCGTTACCATACGGCAACGTTTTGTCCACTTCAACCAAGTAATCATCATAGCAGAAATAGGAACCTTCCAAGACATCGTCTGCGTTGACGGTAGCTTTGCAGGATGCGTCCATTGATATGTGCACCAGGTCATTGCAGATCAAGGTGTTCGGGGTTTCAACAACATGAACTATTTGCGTGATCTTCTGCTTGCAGCCCGGGTCAGCTACGGCATCTGCCATAGAACCACCCACCTGCACGCCATTGATGGTCAAATTGGTCGTCGCCGTGCCTGCATCAAATGTCGCCATTACCGTATGGCTGCCAAGACCCAGGCTCGCTGCGTTGAAAATGTCTGTCACAACACCATTGACCATAATAGAACCCGGCACGACTGAACCAGCGGCATTGTTGTGCTCGCCCACCATGATCGTAAACGGAGGTGTGCTCAAGCAGTAGGTGCCCGCCAACAAGTTCGTAAAGTATGGGTTCGGGTAGCAGGCTTTGTTCTGGATGCGGGTCGTTGTCGAACCCGTTCCCATTCCAATACCGCCGGCATTGCTCACCGTGATGTCATACCCCTGGCAGTCCACGTGGAGTGCTTTGAGGGTGTAGAAGATCATCTCGTCAGCCTCATCCGTTGTACCGTCGCCATCATTGTCAATGCCATCCGCAGTACCTGCTGTGAACAGGGTGCCTACTGGCAACAACAGCGGTGCTGCAGGTGGTGCTGGGCTTGTGATGCTGTACAATCCATTGCCGTTGTTCGTGCTGTTGATGGTTATCTTCCAAGTCTGCATTGCCAGCGACTTGATCGTAATGAGGTCCATAAACTGGCCATTGTCCATGGTCGTGGCGTTGCCCATGTTATTCATGCCCATGCAAGCTGTTTCAACGTCAAACTCTGGCACACAAGGAGCGATCCCCTCGGTCACTGTAACGGTGGCCGTGCAAGTGGCTGAATTGCCGCATGGGTCTGTAACCGTCAGGGTCACCAGTCTCTGGCCAAGCTCGTTGCAAGTGAACAGGTTTGGCGTCACCGAGAACGTCAGGTACTGTTTTTCGGCACAGTTGTCGAAAGAGCCATTGTCAACATCCGAT
The DNA here is from genome assembly GCA_964453475.1 of uncultured Saprospiraceae bacterium. Taxonomy (GTDB): domain Bacteria; phylum Bacteroidota; class Bacteroidia; order Chitinophagales; family Saprospiraceae; genus M3007. The sequence continues at coordinate 2,743 of CAYVPM010000755.1, forward strand.
GGAACCAGGTTGAGTTTACCGTTCTTATCCAAAGAAAGGGTAGCATCCTTACACAAGGCCGTTGGCGCTTTCGTGTCAACCACCGTAATCACCTGGGTGTGGATCAGCATGTTGCC
>CAYVPM010000756.1:0-2857 GCA_964453475.1 uncultured Saprospiraceae bacterium
GTTTCCTGATACGCTTTGCCCGTTAATATTTTGAACACTGAAGCCAGGGAAATATTCCAGGGTACCATGATCCGGGACCTCAATGATTGTAAAGGTAAAATTGACAAAGGGAATAGGGTATCGCTGCACAAAGGGGGTTTCTTTCGGGGTGCTAAAGCGATAGGGAAAAACGATGGGCGGCTCCAGATTATCCACCACAACCTCTACGGTCGCTGTTTCAAGGGCAGGTGCAGAGGAATTGCCAATTTTGTAAGTAAACGTGGCAACACCCGCGAAACCCGCATTTGGCGTAAATGTAACGCTTCCTGCGCCGTTGGTATTCGTTAAGGTACCGGGGAAATTGCTTGGAGTCGACCAACTCCGTACCAGCAAGTTGCCCACATCATTGTCCCGGACATTAAAGGTAATGGCCTGATTCTTGGGCGTGTACCGTACATCATCCATCGCCATGCTGTTGGGGCTTTGCACATTGAAAACCTTTACATGGAAGGACTTGAAATAGTCAACATTATTGACCGTTGTTTTTAAAACAAATTGGTCACTGCCGTGAAACTCTGTGTTTGGCGTGTATTGAAACGACTTCCCGCTGTTTAATGAAACTATGCCATTTGATGGCGCCTGAAAAATGGTATAGCCATCATAGGTAAGCGGGACGCTCACTGCCTGGTTTTTGTTGGTAAAAAAAAGCAGCGAATCCGTATTGGGCAAGCCTGTATGTACACCAATATGGACAGCAGATGTTTGGCAGGTGTTGAGGGTATCGCAAACTCTGTAATTCAAGTGGGCGATGCCAAGAAAACCAGACTTTGGCGTAAAAACGATTTGATTATTGCTGTTGATCACAGCAGTGCCATTGTTAACCTGGGGCAGTTCTGTGATGGTAAGCGGCCCCCATGCGCCACTGTCATTGGCCAGCGCGGCTACCGTCACCGGAACGCCCTGGGCCGTTGTCGCATAATCTTCCTGCAATTTTACCAGAGAAGGCATGACCGACACTTTAAAGCCTCGGTAAATGAGGTAAGGGTAGGTGCTCGCATATCGGTACTCCAGCACGAAGGAATCCACACCAATAAATCCTGGGTCAGGAACGTATTCAATCTCAAATACATAAGGATTGCCTGAACCGCCTTGAACGATGACGCTCAGGTAAACATCTCCATGTTTGGCCGATGGGCTGGACAGGTTTACATCCAGGTTGATCCCGGAAACCGTGTCGGCAACAGCTGTGTTGATGGCAGTAAGCAGGTTTTTGTACGGACTTCGCTGTTGGCCATGTACTTGGGGGACAACAAAAAAGAGGGCAAACAAAAAACAACTTATGCGCAACAGTCTTTGAGCCATGGATACTGCGGTTTTTGAAAATTCAAAAAGAAGGGGTGGCAAATTTCTGCAAAGGTTGCCGTTAACTTTATCTCGAAAATTCAAACTTCTGAAAAAACTGTCCAAAAGTACATAATTCTTTGCCGTAGGGACAGCTCTGGATTGTAAAAAATACCTTTGTGGAACATGGAGGACACAATGTAGCCCCTATTTTGAAGAAACATAGTACATTTATACTACTCAACAATGGCTAAATCTACACAAAAAGACAGCATCGGGGCTGAAGGATATACCAATAAGGTTTTTCAGGTTTTGCTTTGTCTGGACGAGGCTACACGGAAAGGATTATCGAAATACTTGCGCTCACCTTATTTTGTTCAAAGCAAAACACTTTTTGCCCTTTGTGAAGCGCTTTCAAAAGAAATTGAACAGGGCCATACTGATTTTGACCGAAAAAAAATCTGGGGCAAGCTTTTCCCAGGCGCCATGTACGATGACGTGAACTTCCGCAAGCATTGCTCTGATTTGTTGAAGCACACCCACGATTTTATGGCATTTGAAAGCCTAAAACTGAATATGCCCCTCAAATCAGTTGAGGCGCTAAATTTTATAGCTGATAAAAAGATTGAGGTCCTTTACAAAAATGCGCTTCAACAAGCAAGGGAAAATGTAGCAGGCCTTCCATATAGGACTGCGGAACACTTTCTTTTGAATTTATTGGTTGAGCAACAATATTTCTCGCTCATGGAATTTGACATGAAGGCAGAGGTCAGAACCAACCTGGAGGACATATCCAATAACCTCGATATGTATTATTGGATTGAAAAGCTGAAGATTTGCTGTTCCGTATTAAGCCATCAAAAAACAAGCAACCAACGCTACCAAATCCATTTTGTCCAGGAAATCAAAAAATTTGTGGAGGAACAACCATTGGAAGTGTTGCCTGAACTTGCGATTTACTACTATTCGTTCATGACCCTTTATGAGCAGGAGAATATCCAGCATTATGCAAAACTAAAACACCTCTTGGAGGGTCATATGCTAAAAATGCCCCAAAAGGAAGCGATCGAACTAATCGACTCTACCCTGAATTATTGCGCAAGCCAAATTAACAAAGGCAATAGGGATTTCTTGCAGGAATATTTTGACCTGTTTGAAGATGCCATGAAAAAAGGGATTTTTCTCCAGGATGGCACGCTTGCGACGCTCAGGTTTAACAATATCCTTGCCTCTGCACTGGGACTGGGTAAATACGATTGGGCTGAGGCATTTATAGAAAGATACAAACATTTTTTACCGCCAGATTCACGGGAAAACACCTATACATTCAATTTGGCGCGCGTTTATCGGTTTCAAAAAAAGCATCAAAAGGTTATTGAATTGCTCCAGAACGTTGAATATGAAGACATTCACTACAACCTGATTTCGAGAATGATGCTGCTCATCACCTATTTCGAGCTCCAGGAATTCGAAACCCTGCTATCTTTCACCGAATCCTTCAAAATCTTTCTCACCCGGCATAAAAACATCCCGCCAC
>CAYVPM010000757.1:0-2856 GCA_964453475.1 uncultured Saprospiraceae bacterium
GCCAAAGGCTACAACAGCTTCATGCTCGACAAAGCGATGGTAAACACCAGCGGTGTGCTGTTCTACACCCTGGAAACCCATACGGATTCGGCGACGAAGAAGATGATACAGTCGAAATAAAGGTTTGGGTTTCAGGTTTCAGGTTTCAGGTTTACATTATTGGTTTAGTATTTGAAAAACTGTTCCAAAGCAACAACAGATTGTGTAAAACCTGAAACCTGAAACCTGAAACCCGAAACCTGAAACCAAATAAGAAATAGTTGCTCTTTTCACACACGGGCGTGGGCGCTTCGAAAAGTCGAAGCGCCCGCACGACCCGCGGAATGAACATCTAAAGAAAAATGGTCTAGGATCATTTAATCCTTTAATCCTAATACGGCGGACACACTATAACGGCCTTAAGCATAAGACATCGTTGTAGGTATTCAATGTCTGGACACGCCGAGTTTTTTTTAGATTTAATCTCCTGAAAGGGGCGGTCAGACGAGTCGCTCGTCTGGCCGCTTACCTTATTGCCTGCCATCGGTCCTCTATAATTTGTTTTTAAAACAAAGGTAAAACGCTTCTAATCTATTCAATTTTTGTTAATTGTGGTATATGATACATTATAAATTAAAAATAATGTGCATTTTTACCACAAATTCAATGAATAATTGGATTCGTTTTAATCGAAACACAAGACCGTCAATCATGTTAAGTCTTACTCCCGGTACGGCCAAGGGTCTGTTACCTCCGATTCTGTTCTTTGTTATTGTAGCATGTACCCAAGCCCAACCGGTAGCTACAATTTTCAGCAACGCTCCTCTTTGTGCCGACGCGCCTTTATTGACGCTTTTTGAAACAGGGGGCACAGCTACTGTCTGGAATTGGAAAGGCCCGAACGGGTTTGTTTCCAGCGTACAGAACCCAACCATAACAAACCCGACAATTGCCGCCGCAGGGCTTTACAGCGTAACGGTGAGCGATGTCAACGGGCTTACGGCAAGCGCCTCCATTCAGGTGGCCATTCACCAACCCGGCCCACTTTCCTGCAACGACAACGTCACCATCTCCCTTGATGCCCAGGGGCAAGCAACGGTATTGCCGCAAACTGTGCTGCAAGGCAATTATGACTACGACTTTTATTCGGTAACTGTCTTTGACAATCAAGGCATTGACATTGGAAATCTTATGGAATGCGATAGGGTAGGGCAGGCCTTGACGTATCGAGTGACGGACATTTGCAGCGGTAATTATTGTTGGGGAAACTTGAAAATAGAGGACAAACATGCGCCAACACTGGTATGCAATGACCTTTTTTACTCCTGTGCCATTGCCGATTATTCGCCCAATTACCTCCTGAATGAATTGGGCATAGCTGATGGCTACCCACAAATAAGCGACAATTGCGGGGATTATAACCTGATCAATGTCGACCTTTTCCACAACCTCCCTTGCGCCCACCCCCTTAACGGCATTTCCATTTCCAGCGCGTGGATGCGCCGGGAGTGGTTTGCCACCGATGCCTCAGGCAACAAAGCCAATTGTGCCCAGATCATCTATTTTGTTCGGAGGCACTTGTCAGATTTGCATTGGCCTGCCGATACCAGCATCAGTTGCGAAAAGCCTGCTGCCGACCCGTTGTTTACCGGGGCTCCATTCATCACTGAGTATGGCCACAACTTTTCATTGTACCCAAACAAAGCCTATTGCGAGATGAATGCCGCTTACACCGATGAGGTCATCGATGTTTGCGACGGTACCAAAAAGATTCTGCGCAGCTGGACGGTAGCAGAAGACTGCCCGGAGAATGGGCTGCCTTCCTTTTTGATCCACCAACAAGTCATCAAAATAGTGGATGCCAAAGGCCCTGTTTTCAAATGCCCGACCACAACAACAGTGAGCCTCGACCCTTTCTCCTGCTGCAGTATCGTCGATTTGCCCGACGTGATTATCAAAGACACTTGTTCCCGTATCAACAGGATTGACGGCATTATCCAAACCTTCGATGTTTGGAGCAACGACTCTTCCGCCACCTATGCCGTTGCCGGCACCCTTTCCAGTTTCCCCAACAACAATCTCTGGCACGCCGACACCCTCGGCGTTTATGGCTTCAGCCCCTGCCTGCCACAGGGAACCCATACCGTAACCTACCGCGCCATTGATGACTGCGGCAACTCCGGCAGCTGCTCTTTTTCCCTGGTAGTAGAAGACAAGGTTCCCCCCGTTGCCGCCTGTGATGCCGTCACCAAAGTCGCCTTGAACATTCACGGTTTGGCAGAAGTATTTGCGGAAACTTTTAACGACGGGTCTTTCGACCAGTGCTGTGAAACGACATTCTATGTCCGGCGCATGTACGAGAGCTGCTTCGGCAGTGATGATTTTGAGCCAACTGTCTGGTTCTGTTGCAGCGATATTGGCGATACCATATTGGTCGTTTTTCGCGCCTACGATTGCGCCGGCAATTTCAACGACTGCATGGTAAAGGTGATTGTGGAAGACAAAATCAAGCCGATATGCAACCCCCCGGCAAACCTGACGGTCGACTGCGCCTTTTTTGACCCGACTTTGGCATCTTTCGGTTTTGCCACAGCAACCGACAATTGTTGCCTGGACACCATTGTAACCTGGGCCAATTACAACCAGTTCGACACCGTTTGCAACAGGGGTACCATTATCAGGAATTTTAGAGCACTTGACTGCGCCGGCAATATGAGCCAATGCACCCAAAGAATAGTGCTGGACTACACTCAATACTATTACCTGAAAATGCCCGACGATAAAATCGTAAACACCTGCAACGGCACGGGCAACTATGGCGAGCCGACCCCTCCATTATGAAGACTGCGAGCTCATCGGGCTTTCTTACGAGGATGA